>DAHWEX010000020.1 GCA_027326205.1 Actinomycetota bacterium | reverse complement strand
GCCAGCCCAAGGCGGCCGCGTTCGCGCTGCGCCGGCGGTGGCGCAATCTCGGCTGATCTCCGGCGCCGCCCGGCCTCGGCCCGCCCCGCGACCAGGTGCACCATGGGTTCCTGCCGCTTCGCGGCGACGTTCAGGCCCGGTCACCGCCTGGTGGCGGAACTTTCCAATGACGAGCCGCTGGCCGACGGGCACAACTCGCTGCTCCCCCCGGACTCCTTCCACCTGCCGGTAGGCCGCCCCGTCACCCACAAGATCTACCGCGACGCCAGCCATCAGTCCCGGCTCGTACTGCCGTTCACCGTGAGATGAGAGATGGTGCAGCCGACGGCCAGCCTGACGACGTCAAGGAAGCCGCCTGGCCGATGGCCTGCCCCTGGGCGGTGAGGGGGCCAGCAGGCCGAGGGTGCGGGCGTGCGCGACGGCATCGCTGCGGGTGTGGGTGCCGAGCTTGGCGTACACGTGCCGCATATGGGTGCGGACGGTGTTGATCGAGACCGACAGCTCGCGGGCGATCTCCGGCGCGGTCAGGTTGGTGGGCAGGTAGCGCAGCACGCGGATCTCGCTCTCGCTCAACGGCTCGGTCAGCAGTTCCGGCGGGCCGGCGGCCGGCGCGGGCGTCCGGCCGGCGAGCGCGGTGCGGATCTCGGTCAGCAGCGAGGCGTGGGCGGTCCGGTGCCGGGCGTGGCGCTCCAGCAGGGCCGGCGCGGGATGCAGCAGGAACACCGTGAGCGCGCCGTCGAGCTCGGCCAGGTCCAGCGCGCGTTCGAGCGCGTTTCCGGCCTCGCCGGGGTCGCCGAGTGCGTCACGGGTGAACGCCTCCAGCAGGAAGGCCTCGGCCATCCAGATCCGCCAGAACACCGGAATGGAGCCGTCGAGGACCGGCGCGAGCTCGTCGGCCGCGGCGTGCGCGTCGCCGCGGGCGAGCCGCAGCGCTGCCGTCGCGATCCGGATCTCGGCGCACTCGCGATCGCGGGCGCTTACTTCGGCGAGGTTGCGCTCCGCGTTGTCGAGCTCGCCGAGGCGGATGAGCGTGTGCAGCAGCAGTGCGCGGGCCGGCCGGGCGAGCAGGTGCGGTGCGACGAGATCCTGGGTCAGCCGTTCGGCGCGGCGGAAGGCGGCCAGTGCGTCGGCGTTCGCGCCGCGTGTCAGTTCGAGCACCCCGCGGGTGTAGTGCATTCCCAGCCCGGCCGCGGGCTCGGTTTCGGCCCTGAGCGTGCGTTCGGCGCGGTGTACCCAGGACTCCGATTCCGTGAGCCGCCCTTGCCAGGCCAGCGTGGCTCCGAGGATGACGTAGGTGATGCCGAGGGCCGGCTCGTCGGCCCAGCCGTGCCGCTCGGCCAGTTCGGCCGCCTGCCTGCCGCGGTCCAGCGCGCGCGGGAGCGACGCCAGGCTGGCGGACGTCGCCTGGTAGGCCAGCCCGATGACTTCGAGATACGGCCGGCCGATCTGGCGGGCCAGTGTGACCCCGTCCTCTAGGTGCCGTTCCGCCTCGGCGAACCGGGACGCCCATAGCTCGGTGATGCCGAGGTTGATCAGTGCCAGCGCACGCAGGTCTTCCCCGCCTACCGCCTGCACTGGCGGGACGTCGGCCAGTGCCTGCAGCCGCTGTGCCTGTTCGGCCGCCGCCGCCAAGTCCCCTCGCTGGCGGGCCAGCAGCAGCCCGACCGCGCCGCGCAGCAGCTGTGCGTGCTCGCGCCGGGCGGCCGGAACCAGCGCCGATTCCCGCTCCGCCAGGGACAGGTGCCGTTCGGCCTTGTCCAGCGACCCCCGTGCCAGCTCATCGGCCGCGACAATCGTGTCCAGCTCGGCATCGCCCAGGGAGGAACCGGCGGGGAAGCCGGCGAGGAGCTCGTGGACCACCGCGCCGTGCCCGCCGAGATGCAGGGCGGGCCAGGAGTCAGCGAGCAGCCGGGCGGCGGTCTCCCAGTCGCCGCCCGCCTGGGCGTGCCGGATCGCCTCAACCTGGTACCCGTGCCCGGAGAGCCAGTCCGCGGCGGCCTGGTGCAGCCCGTTAATCTCATCGGGCGCGGTCCGCCGCAACTCCAGCCGCAGCAGATCGGCGAACATCTGGTGGTAGCGGAACCACGACCGTGCCCCGTTCAGCGACACCACGAACGCGCCCGCTCGTTCCAGGTCCTGCAGCGCCCGCTCGCCGCCGCGCTCCCCGGTCAGCAGGCGGGCTAGGTCCCCGTTGACGCGGTCCAGGATGGAGGTGCGCAGCAGCAGCCGGCGCACCTGCGGGTCCTGCCGGTCCAGCACCTCGGCCAGCAGGTACTCCGCCACCGTCCGGTCACTGCCGGAGAACTCGGCGGCGAACTTCTCCGGGTCCGGGTGCCCGGCCAGGGACAGCGCCGCCAGCCGCAGCCCCGCCGCCCACCCCTCGGTCCGCTCGTGCAGCATCCCCAGCGCCGCCTCCGGCAGCAGCACCCCCGCACCCGACAGCAGCTCTCGCGCCTCGGCCAGGCTGAACCTCAGATCCGCACCGCGGATCTCGGCCAGTTCCCCTTCCAGGCGCAGCCGGTGCAGGCCCAGCCGCAGGTCGTGCCGGGCCGCGAACACGAACCGCAGCTCGGCGGGGGCACGCATCACCAGCAGTTCCAGCTGCCGCTGCACCTGCGCGGAGTCAAGCTCGTGCGCGTCGTCGATCACCAGCCAGATCTGGTCCCGCAGCGGAGCCAGGTCCCGCAGCAGCCGCTCCACGACCGCCCATCCGTCCAGGTCCGGTACCGCGGTCAGCGGCCGCACCAGCGCTGATCCTGGCTTCGTACCGCCCAGTGCCCCCACCACTGACAACCAGAATCGCTGCGGATCACGCTCATCGCGTCCCACCGGCACCCACGCCGTGCTGCCCGCCAGGTCTGCTTCACCGATCCAGGACCGCAGCAGCACTGTCTTGCCACTGCCCGGCGGCGCCGCCAGCACCGTCACCCGGGCCGCCGTCCGGAGCAGCCCGGACAGCCTGGGACGTGCGACGACAGAGCCCGCCCCGGGCCGCGCGTCGCGGGCCGCGCCCCCGTCCCGCGCCGGGGAAGGATGCATGCCAGCATCATCGCATAGCACCCTGACTACGCAGGCCGTTCACGGGCCTGACCAGGACCGCCGCAGTCAGTGCGGCGCAGCGCGAGCAGCTCAAGCCCGAGCGCTTCGATCTGGGCCAGCGCGCCGTGCAGCGCCGCCTGGTCGGGCAGTTCCCCGGTCAGCAAGGTCTCGGCTTCGCCCGCCTGCGCCTGCAAGCCGGGGAACGCGCCAAGCAGCGTCCGGCCGAGCCGGCCGCGGACGCGTATCTCGTAACAGGGCATGGCGGACGCATACCGCCTCTCGTCGCGTCGGTTAGTGGCATCAGCAAAGCCTTGCCGCCCGCCGGGTGAGGCGGCATCACATGATCCATGTGATGCCGCCTCACCCTGCCCGTGAGGAAGATCAGGGATCGCGGGTGACCCCCATCCGTCGAACAGCGAGGAGACAGCATGCCCGGCCAGCCCCCGCCCGTCCCGCCCGACGACCTGTCCCGCGAGCTCGCCGTCGCGCGGCCGGACAGCGACCAGAGCCTGCCGCACATCGGGCTCGTCGGCGACACCTACACGATCCTGATCTCGGGCGCCGACACCGGCGGAAAGTACACACTCATCGACATGCACGTGCCCCCGGGCGGCGGCCCGCCGCCGCACCGGCACGACTTCGAGGAGATGTTCACCGTACTTGACGGCGAGGTCCTGGTGACCTTCCGCGGCGAGACGCTGGTGGCCCGCGCCGGCGAGACCATCAACGTGCCTTCCAACGCCCCGCACGCGTTCACCAACGCCACGGATACGCCGTCCCGGCTGCTGTGCATGTGCGCGCCCTCAGGGCAGGAGGAGTTCTTCACCCTGGTCGGCCAGCCCGTCGCCACCCGGACCCAGGCACCGCCGCCGCTCGGCGCCGATGCCCAGGCGGCCTTCCTCGCCAAGGCGATAATGCTCTCCCCCCAGTACATGACCGAACTGCTGCCGCCGCCCGGCGCGGGGAACAAGGACACGTGACGAGATGACCTTCACACTGAACCCCGAGGTAGCCGCGGTCCTCGCCGCCGCGATGGAACACGGCGGCCCGCCGCCGGCCCCGCCGGTGGGCGACGTCGCCGGCCGCCGCGTCGCGCTCGACGCCATGCTGGCGTACTTCAACAATCAGGCGCAGCCCGTCGACGGCAAGGTTGACATCTCCGATCACAGCCTGACCACGCCCGACGGGGCCACGCTGCTCGCGCGGTGGTACCGGCTGCCGTCGAGCGACAGCAGGGCCGCGGTGCTGTACCTGCACGGCGGCGGGATGATCCTCGGCTCGGTGCCGATCTTCGACGGGCCGGTCTCACGGTACGTCGCCCGCACCGGCGTCCCGATGCTCTCGCTGGAGTACCGGCTCGCGCCGGAATACCCCCACCCCGTTCCGGTCGAGGACGCCTACGCTGGGCTGGTCTGGCTGGCCGGCCACGCCGCCGAGCTGGGCATCGATCCCGGGCGCATCGCGGTCATGGGCGACAGCGCCGGCGGCGGGCTCGCCGCCGGCGTCGCCATCGTGAGCCGTGACCGGACAGGCCCCGCAGTGGCACGTCAGATCCTCCTCTACCCGATGCTTGACGACCGGACGACGACGCCCGACCCGCACATCGCGCCGTTCGCCGGATGGTCCTGTGACGACAACGTCACCGCCTGGAACGCCCTGCTCGGACCGGGACACGAAGATCGCGAGATCGACCCGGCGGCCGCGCCTGGACGGCTCGCGGACGCGGCCGGCCTGCCGCCCGCCTACATCGAGGTGGGGCAGCTGGACATCTTCCGCGACGAGGACATCCGCTACGCGCTCACACTCAGCCAGGCGGGCGTGCCTGTCGAGTTCCACCTGCATCCCGGCGTGCCGCACGAGTACGACGCCATCGCCTTCGGCGCCGACGTGTCGCACCGCGCGCAGGCCGACCGCGACCGGGTCCTGCGGAGCCTGTGACCCCAGACCGTGCCCGGCGGCTTACGGATAGACCTGGTCGACGACCGGGCGGAAAACCAACACTCCAGTGAGGTTTCAGTGCAATCAGTTCAGGGCGAAGCCATGGCCGACGTCCGTGACATGTACATCGCCCACACCTTGTTCCGGCGGGAATTCGCCCGGCTCCCGGACATTATCCTCAGCATCGCGGACGGAGACATCGCGGGTGCCGAGACCGCGGGCTCGCACGTCGCCATGCTGTGCACCCTGCTGCACCTGCACCATGAGGGCGAGGACCTGGTGGTGTGGCCGAAGCTGGCCGCGCGCGGGGGCGCCGAGGCGGACGCCATCGTGCCGGTCATGGAAACGCAGCACCACACCCTCGAGCAGGCGCTCGCGCGCGTCGGCGAGCTCCTGCCGGCCTGGCGATCCTCCGGACGCGGCGGGGACGGACTCGCGGACGTCTTCCAGCAGTTGCTGCCCGCGCTGACCGAGCACATGGCGCTGGAGGAGAGGGAGATCCTGCCACTGGCCGAGAAATACATCACGGCCGCGGAGTGGAAAACGCTGGTCGCTCATGCCATGGGGGCTTTCCCCAAGAAGTACCTGCCTGTGGTCTTCGGCATGATGATGGAGGAGGGCGATCCCGCTGTCATCAAGGACATCCTGAAGGATGCCCCGCTGCCGGTGCGGTTGCTCATGCCGGTCATCGGGCCGCCCGCGGCGACGGCCCGCAACAAGCGCCTTCGCCGGGCCCGCACGCCGGGCCTATGAGTCCACCGCCGGGATCACCCGCGTCACATGCCAAGGCCCTCGCGTGACGGGGCTGATGCCGGGGTGACCACCGGCAAGCCGGACTTGGCGGCGCGGTCGAAGTCGTCATCGACGGCTACCACGGTCCGGCCGGCCGCGTCGAGGAAGGACGCGGCGACCGACGCGCGGTAGCCCGCCTGGCAGTGCACCCACAGCTCACCGCCGGGCAGTTCGCCGACCCGGCCGGGCAGGTCGTGCAGCGGGACGTGCACCGCGCCGTCGACGTGCGACCGCTCCCATTCGGAGTCGCGGCGCACGTCGAGGACGACGACGGGCCGGTGGCGGCGGACCGCGGCCAGGTCGGTGAAGTCGGCGACCGGGTAGCTGCGCAGCGGCTGGCCCGCGGCCCAGTCGGCCGGGCCGCCGTGGGCGGCGGCCTGCGGGCGGTCGATGCCGATCCGCACGAGCTCCCGCTGGGCCTCGGCGACCTGCTCTGGGGTCTGGCCGAGCAGGGTCAGCGGGGTGTCCCAGGGGATGAGCCAGCCCAGGTAGGTGGCGAAGCTGCCGTCCAGGTCGAAGCTGAGCGTTCCGGCCAGGTGCCCGGCGGCGAACGCCCGGCGGGCCCGCAGGTCCACGACCCACTCCCCCGCCTCGATCCGGCGGCGCAGTTCGGCGGCCTCGGCGCGGCGCGGCGGGGTCAGGTCGGGGCCGTCCGGGCCGGCGGCGTTGGCCGGGCCCATGTGCGCGTAGTACGCGGGGTAGGCGTCCAGGCCGGCCAGCGTCGCGGCGACATAGCTGTCCTCGTCGAGGGTCAGGGCAGGGTTGACGAGGGATTCGCCGCCGACGGTGGAGGAGGTGCCCTCGGACTGGGTAGCCGAGCAGAAGCTGCCGAATCCGTGCGTGGGATAGACGTCCGCGTCACCGGGCAACTCGGCCGCCAGCCGCCGCGCGGACGCGTACTGAGCATGCGCCAGTTCGCGGGCGTGCGCCGTGCCGAGCAGGTCCGGGCGCCCGGTGGAGCCGTACAGCAGGGACCCGCCGCTGAACACGGCGTGCGCGTGGCCCGCGGCCCGCAGCGCGTACGACAGGTGAGTGAACGTGTGCCCGGGAGTGGCCAGGACCTGGACGCTCATCACCGGGCTGACCTCGATCACGTCCCCGTCGGCAACCGGCACCCGGTCGAAGGCCACCGGGTCGGCGGCGTTGACGTGATAGGCGGCGCCGGTCACCCGGGCGAGCGCCAGCCCGCCGGTCACGTAGTCGTTGTGCAGGTGGGTCTCGAACACGTGGGTGATGCGGACCCCGCGGGCCGCGGCCAGGGACAGCACCCGGTCGATATCCCGCTGCGGGTCGACCACCAGGGCGACGGAACCGTCATGGGCCAGGTAACTGCGGTCGCCGAGCGCCGGGGTGTCGATGGCGACTACCTCCACGCCGGCCCCTGCCGTGATACTCATGCCGTCCTCCCGCAGGTGCATCGCTTGTCTTCCGGGACACTGGCCAGGACCTGGGCGGCGTGAGCACCGCAGCCGGTCCAGGTGATCTTCTTGCAGCGGTCGCAGACGGCGGGACTGCACATGCGGGTTCCATCCTCTTCTCGTGTTGGTTCATTGCGCGCTACGCCGGCACCGGGACAGCGCCGGGACAGCGCCCGCGGTTCCCCGGTCCCGCGACCACGGCAAAATACCCATGGGGGTATTTTGCCATGGAACTGGCGGCTCCGCAAACCCCGCGGGGTACCGGCCGACGGGCGAATTCGCCGCCTCGCCCGTCTAGCCACAAGCACTGTTTGTAACTGTGACAAGAAACCGCTGGCTACGCCATGGCGGCGGCCGGTAGTACGGTCAGGTCATGGCAGAAATAGACCTGCCTTTCCCGCGGTGGGGAAAGTTGCTTGACCAGTCGCGGTGTATCGGCTGCCACGCGTGCACGACCGCGTGCAAGAGCGAGAACGAGGTCCCGGTCGGAGTGACCAGGACCTATGTCAAGTCGGTCGACGTGGGGACGTTCCCGCAGGCCAGCCGGGCCTTTCAGGTGACCAGGTGCAACCAGTGCGAGGACGCGCCGTGCGTGGCGGCGTGCCCGACGCAGGCGATGTACCGCCGCGACGACGGCATCGTCGACTTCGACAAGCAGATCTGCATCGGCTGCAAGGCGTGCATCGCCGCCTGCCCGTACGACGCGATCTTCATCAACCCCGAGGATCACTCGGCGGAGAAGTGCAACCTGTGCGCGCACCGGCTCGACGTCGGCCTGGAGCCCGCGTGCGTCACGGTGTGCCCCGCCGGGGCCATCCTGGTCGGTGACCTCAACGACCCCACCTCGGCGGTGTCCCAGGTCATCAACCGGGAGCCGGTCCAGGTGCGGCGCCCGGAGAAGGACACCCGCCCGGGCGTGTACTACAAGGGCGCCCGCACCGACACGCTTGACCCGCTCGCGGCGCGGCGGCCGGACGGCGGCCTGTTCGCGTGGGCGACGCAGTACGCGGGCCCCGGGTCCGTGACGTCCGGTCATCCGGGGAACGGCACGTCCCAGGCCGCGGCGCTGCTGTCGTACGACGTGCCGCACCGGGCCCCGTGGGGCTGGCGGGTCAGCCTGTACACCTGGACCAAGTCGCTCGCCGCCGGCGGCTTCGCCATCCCCGTCCTGCTGGCCGGCACCGGCTACCTGGGCTGGGGAAACGACGTCACCCGGTGGGCGGCGCCGCTGCTGGCGCTGTCGTTCCTCATGGTCACCGGCGGGCTGCTCATCGCCGACCTGAAGCACCCGGAGCGGTTCTACCTGATCTTCACCCGGCATCACTGGCGCAGTTGGCTGGTGCGCGGCGCGGTGATCATCGGCGCCTTCGGCACGGTCGCGGCCGCGTACCTGCTGACCTCGCTGGCCGGCGCCGGCGCGGACACGGCCCGGCAGGCGCTCGGCTGGGCCGGGCTGCCGCTCGCGCTGGCCACCGCCGTCTACACCGCCTACCTGTTCGCCCAGGCGAAGGGCCGTGACCTGTGGCAGAGTCCGCTGCTCGCCCCGCACCTGGCGGTGCAGGCCGCGCTGGCGGGCGCCGCGGCGGTGCTGCCCCTGCTGGCCTGGCTGGCGCCGGGCCGGGCGGTGACCGCGGACGAGGTGATCGTGGCCGTCGCCGCCGCCGTCCACGTGGCGTTCGTGACGGGCGAGGTGTCGCAGCCGCACGTGACCGCGCATGCCCGCCTCGCGGTGCACGAGCTGGCCCTGGGGAGTCAGCGGCTTCCGTTCTGGATCGGCATGGTCCTCATCCTGGGCGCGGTCGCCGCGCCGTGGATCGGGACCCCGGCCACCGCGCTGGCCCTCGCCGGGCTGCTCGCGTACGAGCACGCCTACGTGCAGGCGGGCCAGAGCGTTCCGCTGGCGTGAGGCCGGAAGACCGGGAGGCCGGAGGCCGGGAAACCGGAAGACCGGGAGGGATCGGGAGGGATGAGGCGGGAATGACGAACGAGCTGGAGGAACTGGGGCGCCGGGTGTCGGCCGCGCGGGCGGCGACCGAGGCCAGGGGCGAGACGTTCTACCAGGGGGCGAGCCGGGTGCACCTGGCCGCGTTCCCGCCGAAGGAGCGCTGGGACGACTGGGTGGAGCTCTCCTCCCGCGCCTGGCCGGCCCGGCAGGAACGGCACTACATGCTCGTGCCCACCACCTGCTTCAACTGCGAGTCGGCCTGCGGGCTGCTCGCCTACGTGGACCGGGAGACCGGCCAGGTCCGCAAGTTCGAGGGGAATCCCGAGCACCCCGGCTCCCGGGGGCGTAACTGCGCCAAGGGGCCGGCCACGCTCAACCAGGTGACCGACCCGGACCGGATCCTGTACCCGCTGCGCCGGTCCGGGCCGCGCGGCAGTGGCGGCTGGGAACGGATCAGCTGGGACGAGGCCCTGGACACGCTGGCCGCACGGATCAGGACCGCGCTGCTGGAGGCGCGGCAGAACGAGATCATGGTGCACATCGGGCGGCCGGGCGAGGACGGGTTCACCGAGCGGGTCCTGGCCAGCTGGGGCGTGGACGGGCACAACTCCCATACCAACGTGTGCTCCAGCGGCGGCCGGACCGGGTTCCAGTTCTGGATGGGCATCGACCGGCCCAGCCCCGACCACGCCAACGCGAAGGTCATCTACCTGATCAGCGCCCACCTGGAGTCAGGGCACTACTTCAACCCGCACGCGCAGCGGATCACCGAGGCGCGGGCGAACGGCGCGAAGGTCATCGTGGTCGACACCCGGCTGTCCAACACCGCCACGCACGCGGACTACTGGCTGCCGACGCAGCCGGGCAGCGAGGCGGCGGTCAACCTGGCGATCGCGAACTACCTGATCCAGTCGAAGGCCTACGACCGCGAGTTCGTGCGGCGCTGGTGGAACTGGGCCGAGTACCTCACGGCATGCCACCCGGACCTGCCGGTGACGTTCGAGGCGTTCGAGGAGGTGCTCGCCGGGCTCTACGCGGAGTTCACGTTCTCGTTCGCGGCGGCGGAGTCCGGGATTCCCGCGCAGACGCTGGCCGAGGTCGCGAAGGTGGTGGCGTCCGCGGGGCACGGGTTCTCCAGCCACTCGTGGCGCTCGGCGGCGGCGGGGAACCTCGGCGGCTGGCAGGTGTCGCGCACCCTGTTCCTGATCTCCGCGCTGCTGGGGGCGGTCGCCACCCCGGGCGGCACGTTCCCGAACGCATGGAACAAGTTCGTGCCGCGGCCCGTCCACGTGCCGCCGCACCCGAGCGTGTGGCAGGAGCTGTCCTGGCCGCTTGAGTACCCGCTGGCGCAGAACGAGATGTCGTTCCTGCTGCCGCATTTCCTGAAGGACGGGCGGGGACGGCTGGACACCTACTTCACCCGGGTCTACAACCCGGTGTGGACCAACCCGGACGGCCTGAGCTGGATGGAGGTGCTGCGCGACGAGTCGCTGGTCGGCTGCTTCGTGGCGCTGACGCCCACCTGGAGCGAGTCCGCCTTCTTCGCCGACTACGTGCTGCCGATGGGGGTCGGCTCCGAGCGGCACGACACGCATTCCTACGAGCAGTACGACGGTCAGTGGATCGGGTTCCGGCAGCCGGTGCTGCGCGCGGCGCGGGAGCGGCGCGGGTCGCCGGTGAGCGATACCCGCGAGGTCAACCCGGGCGAGGTGTGGGAAGAGAACGAGTTCTGGATCGAGCTGTCCTGGCGCATCGACCCAGACGGGTCGCTCGGCATCAGGAAGTACTACGAGTCGGTCGAGCGGCCCGGTGAGAAGCTCACGGTCGATGAGTACTACGGGTGGATGTTCGCCCACTCGGTGCCCGGGCTGCCGGAGCGGGCCGCGGCCGAGGGGCTGACGCCGCTGGAGTGGATGCGCCGGTACGGGGCGTTCGAGGTCAGCCGCGGGCAAGGCGCGGTGCACGAGCAGGAGGTGCCCCCGGCCGATCTCGCCGGCGCGCACGTCGGCCCGTTCGGGCGGGTGTACACCTCCACGCCGGCCACGGCGAACCCGAACATCGTGCCGCAAGGTGCCCCGGCCCCGGACCCGGAGGGCCGGCGGGCGGCCGGGGTGATGGTCGACGGCGTCGCCCGGCGCGGGTTCCCGACGCCGTCCGGGCTGCTGGAGTTCTGGTCCTCGACGCTGGCCGGCTGGGGGTGGCCGGAGCATGCCCTGCCCGGCTACATCCGCAGCCACGTGCACCCGTCGTCGCTGGAGGCCGACCAGGTCGTGCTGCTGTCCACGTTCCGGCTGCCGACCCAGATCCACACCCGGTCGGCCAACGCCAAGTGGCTGGACGAGCTCGCGCACACCAACCCGGTGTGGATCCACCCGCGCGACGCCGCCCGGTTCGGAATCGCCCGCACCGGCGACCTGGTGCGGGTGTCGACGGAGATCGGCTACTTCGTCGCCAAGGCGTGGGTCACCGAGGGCATCAGGCCCGGCGTCGTCGCCTGCAGCCACCACATGGGCCGCTGGCGGCTGGACGGCGGGCCGCGCGGCGCCGGCGGCATGATGGCCACCGTCGACCTGGACCGCTCGCCGGACGGCTGGGCGGTCTCGCGGCGCGCCCCGGCGGGGCCCTACGAGTCGGCGGACCCGGACAGCCAGCGGATCTGGTGGAGCGACACCGGGGTCCACCAGAACCTCACCTTCCCCGTCCATCCCGATCCGATCTCGGGAATGCACTGCTGGCACCAGGCGGTCCGCGTCCGCCCGGCGGAGCCCGGCGACAAGCACGGCGACATCGCCGTGGACACCGCCCTGGCGCACGAGGTCTACCAGCGCTGGCTGGCGCGCACCCGGCCCGCCGGGTCCGTCTCGCCGGACGGCACCCGCCGCCCGGGCTGGCTGATGCGGCCGATCAAGCCGGCCAAGGAGGCGTTCGCCCTCCCGGCCGGGGCCTCGTCGGCGGGGGACCGCCAGGCGACCCAGTGACCGGCGGCCGCTGGGAACTGCTGCGGGCCCTCGGCGCGGTGGCGGGCGATCCGGCCGACGCACGGGCCGCCTGCGGCGCGCTGGGCCTGCCCGCCCCGGACAACGCCGAGCACACCGAGGTGTTCGTGCTCAACTGTCCGCCGTACGCGGCGGTGTACCTGGGCGCGGACGGCGCGCTCGGCGGCGACGCGGCCGACCGGGTGGCCGGGTTCTGGCGGGCCATCGGCGTGGCGCCGCCCACCGAGCCCGACCACCTCACGGCGCTGCTGAGCCTGTACGCGAGCCTCGGCGAAGCCGCCGCGGGCGCCGGCCCGGCTGCCGTGGCGGAGGCGCTGGACCGGGCCCGGCAGGCGCTGTTCGCGGAGCACCTGTGGACCTGGCTGCCCGCGTACCTGGCGGCCGTGAGCACGTTTCCCGCGCTGGCGGCGTGGGCTGGCCTTACCCGGCGGGTGCTGCTGGCCGAGCAGGCCGCGGTTCCCCACGGGCCGGCCG
>DAHWEX010000387.1 GCA_027326205.1 Actinomycetota bacterium | reverse complement strand
GCGAGCGCGCCGATGAGGTAGCCCGCGTAGTTAGCGGTGGCCAGGTCCGCGCCGCCCCCGGTGGACAGCCCGGCCTGCGCGTGCATCAGCGGCAGGATCGGCGTGTAGACGAACCGGCCTACCCCCATGCCCGCGGCCAGCGCGGCGCCGGCCTGCGCGACCTGGGTCCAGGGCGAGCGGACGGTCACCGCCGGGCCCGGCCTGGGCCGTTGGGGTGCGACTCCAGCGGGGTGCGGTTCGTCCATGTCTCCCACCCTGCACCCGGTACTGACCGGAAAGCCACGGTGAGTGACGCTTCTCATAGCAGGCCCGCTTTCCGGAACGGAGAAAATGCGGTTGCCTGGCCCTGGCCGCAGTCGGCACACTGTCGCAGGTGAGCGCACCGCCTGCCGAAGGATCCCGGGTTCCCTGGGACGAAGTTCCGCCGCCGGTGCGCGCGGCCGTCGAACGGGTCTGCGGCGCTCCGGTCGTGCGGGCCAGGAACCAGCCGGGCGGCTTCAGTCCCGGGGTCGCGGCGCGGGTCCGGTGCGCGGACGGGAGCGCATGGTTCGTCAAGGCGGCGTCGGCCGAGGTCAATGCCGATACCCCGAAGCTGCACCGGCGGGAGGCCGACGTGCTCGCCGGGCTTGATCCGCTGATCGCAGCCGGACGGGTGCCCGCGCCGCGGCTGCGCGGGACGGCCGAGTCCGGGTCGTGGTTCGCGCTGGTCGCCGACGACGTGGACGGGGCGCAGCCGGCGCTGCCGTGGCGCGACGGCGAACTCGGCGCGGTGCTGGCGGCGGTCGACCGGCTGGCCGATACGCTCACCCCGGCCCCGGTGGCGGCACCCGCCATAGCCGAGTACCTGGGCACCGACTTCACCGGCTGGCGGATTCTGGCCCAGGCTCGCGGCGATGACCGCCTCGACCCGTGGTCGCGGGCCCGTCTGCCCGAACTGGCGGCCCTGGAGGCTACCTGGGCCGTCCAGGCCGCCGGCGACACGCTGCTCCACGGCGACATCCGGGCCGACAACCTGCTGCTCACCGACGACCGCGTGACGATGGTCGACTGGCCGCACGCGTACCGTGGCGCCGCGTACTGCGACCTGGTGTTCTTTGCTCCCAGCGTGGCGATGCAGGGCGGTCCCGAGCCGGATGCCCTGCTGGCGAGATCCCGGATCGGGCGGACCGTCGGCCGGGACGCGCTCGCCGCCCTCGTCTGCGCGCTGGCCGGCTACTTCACCGAGCGCGCGCTGCGCCCAGCGCCGCCCGGTTTGCCAACGGTGCGCGCCTTCCAGTGGGCGCAAGGCGAGGTCGCCCGCCGCTGGCTGGCCACGCTGCTGTTAGGCCGGTCTCGCGCGGTTCGCCCGCAAGACTGCCCGCGTTCTTCGGTCCGGGTTGGTCAGAGCCGGTACGAGTCGCTCGCCTGGGCCAGGACTATCTCCTCGGCCAGGCGGGGGCTCGCGGCGAGGCCCTGCTCGTGCGAGTAGCGGGAGAAGGTTTCGAGCACGTGCCGGTTGGGCTCGAGTCCGTACTCCCAGTACCGCGGCCCGAGGACGCTGACCGTGTCGTCTAGGTGCCTGGCGAGCCAGGGCAGCATGACCTTGAGGGCGTTGCGCTGGGTCAGGTCGGCGTAGGCGATGTCGAGCGCCGCGCTGAAGGCCTTCGTCAGCGAGCGGGCGATCCACCGGTGCCGCTCGTACAGCGGCCGCTTGACCGCGACGACGTGCATGATCGGGAAGATGCCGGTTTTGCGATAGTAGTCCGCCTCGACGGCCGGGAAGTCCGTGAAAAGCCGGCGGATCTGCGGCAGCGGGCCGAAGCCGGCCGGTTCCCCGGCGGAGTAGACCGCGTCGAGTTCCCCCGCGGCGAGCAGCGCGGACAGCGTCTGGTCCGGGCCGATCGGGGTCACGCTGATCTCGGGCGGGAGGTTCAGCTTGAGTTTCTCCGTCCGCCCCGGCTGCTCCATGCCCCCGGTGAAGTAGCGCACGGACTCCACCGGGACGCCGTGATGCTCGGCGAGGATGCCGCGCTGCCACACGACCGCGGTCAGCTGGTACTCCGGGACGCCGACCCGCTTGCCGATCAGGTCGGCGGGTTCCCCGATGCCGCTTCCGGTGTTCACGTAGATGGACTGGTGCCGGAACATCCGCGACGGGAACACCGGCAGCGCCGCGAACGGCGGCTCGTCCGTGTCGAGGGTAAGAAGGTAGGACGACAGGCTCATCTCGCTGAGGTCGAACTCGCGGTACCGCGCCTGCCGGTAGAACGTCTCCTCCACCGGCAGCGGGACGATGTTGAGGTCGATGCCCTCCGGCTGCACCCGCCCGTCCTGCAGGGCGCGGATGCGGTCGTAGCTGTCGCATGCGAAGGTCAGGCCGAGCCGGCTCACGCGGTGACTCCTTCAATCGGATTCAATCGGGCAATCCGGCAATCGGGCAATCGGGCAATCGGGTTCAATCAGGCCGGTGCAGGAACGCTCACTGACCGCGAAGCTCCTCGCGGAGTTCCTTGATGTCGAGCGCGCGGGGAGCGAGGCCGGTGCGGGCGGCGAGGCCGGCGGCGGTTCCGGCCGCCTGCCCGGTCATCCAGCACTGCGGGATCTCGCGCATGAAGGCCTGGGTGGCGGCGTCGCTGGCCACGTGGCGGCCGCCGACGACCACGCCGTCGAGGCGTTCCGGC
>DAHWEX010000007.1 GCA_027326205.1 Actinomycetota bacterium | reverse complement strand
CGTCAGCGGCCGGTCCCAGGTGGCCGCGTCCGACATCGCCCCGTGGAAGTACGCGGCGGCCGCCGTGGACTGCCCCGCCTGCGGCTCGTCGGGATACGAGCCGCCGAGGAAGCCGGCCCCGAGGTAGATGTACGACCCGGTGAACGGGGTCACCGTGACCGACTGCGCCGCGACCTGGTTGCCGTCGAGGTACAGGGTCTCCTGGGTGCCGGAGGAGGCCAGGACGACGTTGTGCCATTTCCCGTCGTTGACCGGCGAGGCGGAGCTCAGCGGGGTGCCGGCGCCCGCGAAGCTCCCGTAGAGCGTTCCGTCCGAGCCGATGTACAGCACCGGGCTGTACGGGCTGGACGTGGTGCCGGCGGTGACCGGGTCGGCGGACTGGGAGAACAGGACGCCGTCGGTGGCCGTGCTGTTGAACCACAGCGAGACGCTCATCACTCCGGCCTCGTCCGCCAGGCTGTCCGGGACCTGCACGTAGGCGTTCTGGAAGCCTGCCGCACCGACCGACGACGGCGATCCGGCCAGCGGGCCCGGCTGGACATCCTGCACGACGCCCGCGTAACTGCCGTTGTCCGTGCCCTCGTTGGCGAGCACGGAGCTGGCCGCGGTGGCCCCGGAGCTCTCGTCCAGCCGCCAGTAGGACTGCGGCCCGGAGTCCAGCACGGCGGCCGGGTAGTCCGACGCGGTCTGGTAGGCGTAGGCGGTGCACGGCTGCCCGGACTGCGACTCGTTGCACGCCGAGCTGAGCTGGTCCCCGCTGTAGTCGTACTGCCAGGTGACCGCGGTGGACGGGTCGCCCAGCGTGACAGGGTCGGTGGCCACCGCGGTCACGTGCGGGTAGGACGCCCCCGACGGGGTCGCCCACGTCAGGTACAGCGTGCGCTGCGAGACCGCCGAGGTCATCTGCGTGATCTGGCCGGAGGAGTACGTGAAGTCGAGCGCGTGCCCCTGCGCGTCGGTGACCGACGTGATCCCCCAGGCTCCGGACCCGAGCGACTGCGTGAACGCGTACGTCGTGTCGCCCTTGTCGACCAGTTGGAACCCGCTTCCGCCCGATGCCAGCGTGAGGGTCGCGTACCGGCCCTGCGGCGGGGTGTAGGTCCCGTCGGCGTTCTTCCCGAAGGCGACCCGCTCCCCGTCCGGGTAGGTCACCACCTCCGTCGCGGTCGACCCGTCACTGGCCAGCCGGGCATCGGTGACCCGCATGTCCAGTACCGACGACCAGCCCGCGCCGAACGCCCCGGCCGTCGACGCATCCAGGCTGTTGTAGGTCCGCTGGACCGACAGGGCCGGCCCCGTGACAGGCACGCTGACGTCGCTCGCCTGGGTGGTGAAGTTCCCGTTCTGCGCGTCGTACCCCGGCCCGCCGCTACTGGCCGCGTCACCCGCGCCAGCGCCGTCTTGCGCCAGCCCCGAGGATATCAGCGGCTGCGGTACCGGCGTCTGCAGCGCGAACAACTGCGGGTCCGGACTGCCGGTCCCGCTGCTGTCGAAAGCCTGCGCCGTCCAGTAGTACGTCTTGTCCCACGCCAGCGTCCCGGCCGGCACCACCCAGTCATTCGCCGGCTGCCACTTCGACGCGGCCAGCCAGGTGCCAGTTGAGTCGTAAACCGAGAACTGGTACTGCACCGTCTCCCCGTCTGCGTCCGACCCGGTCGCGATGAGCTCCGGGGTGAGCGTCGGGGAGTTGTAGCCGTTGCCGGGCCACTGGTCGTCTATCTGCGGCGTCCCGTTCGCCGAGGCGGTCACCATGAGCACCGCGCCGCCAGCGGCGGGGGAGCCAGCCGCGACGGCACGGGAGGCACGCCCGGCCAGAGACACGCGGAGAGCCGAGACCGAAAACGCCGCCGCGGAGCCGCCGCCGGCCGGCGAGGCACCCGCGGTGGCCGGCACGCTAACTGCCGGCCCCGGAGTGGCGGTGGACCCGGGGATCGCCGCGGCCCCCGGACTCTGCGTGGCAGCCGGGGCGCTCCCGGCAGCGGACGCAGAAGCGGTGGCAGTAGGCGCGGCGGGCGCGGTCCCCGCCGCGGAAGCGGAAGGGCTGGCGCTAGGCGCAGCCGGAGCCGGGTTCAGGGCAGCGGCCGGGGTCACCGCCACGGTCAGCGTAGCGCTCGGCGCAGACCCCAGCGCCTTCAGTCCTGCGGCGTTGAGCGGCACGGAGATCGACGCACCAGGCGATCCGCTGCCGCAGGCGGACGCGGGCGGCCTGCCGACCCAGCGGCCGACCTGCTGTCCGGCGGAGTCGCTGACGGTCACCGTCGCCGAAGCCGGGCAGGTGCCCCACGCCACCGGAACGCTCAGCGACGCGGACGTGACGTGCGTGCCCGTGACCCCCGTACCGGACGGCCCGGAGAAGGTCAGCACCCCCGACCCGGTCGCGCTAGCCGGGGACTCCAGGCGGGTGTAACTTCCGTCGGCGTTCCGGTACAGGCGCGTAGTAGCCGACGAGCCGGACGGCACGAGCGTGCTCGTCGCGGGACTGTAGCTGTCCGCGCCGCCCAGGCCGGCCGTCCCGGTGAGGTGCTGCTTCACCCTGGCCGCGGGGAAGGCGTAGCCCGGGAGCTGGCCCGGTCCCTTGGCGGGAGCGCGGCCTGCCGCACGGGCAACGGCCCGCGTCACGGCGGCCGGGACCTGGTGCTGCTTGCCTGGCACCTGCCCCGCCTGCTGCCGCGGCACGCTCGGCTGCGGCGGAGTGTTTCCCGTCATCCAGTCCACCAGGCGCACGACGGCGCCGCGGATCGCCGTCGCACTGGGTAGCGGCGTCTGCCCGCCGGCCGTCCCGGCGCCCATGAGCATCGGGAGCATGACCACCGCAAGCACGAGAACAGCGAACCGGCGGGGACGGCCGCAGTGCCTTCCCCGCCGTGCCCGGAACCGTCCCGCCGATCGCACCTGGCGCACCGGCTGCCTCAGCAGCCCGAAACGCCTCCCGCCACCTGCACGTCCAGCCACGCGCATGCCTGCTCCCAAGCGAGACCCGATGAACACGAAGCTAAAAATCTCCTGAGATGAACCTGAAGACTGCATCCAGATTCACAAACGCAGCAAATCGTGACATAAGACACCCGCTGCCCGCAATACTCAACGGGGGAGCACTTTGTTAGGCAGATAAATTAGCCAAAAGCAAAAGATCCCATCGGAACCGCGCATCCGGTCCTGCGGATGCAGCGACCACATCCCCGTCTCGTCCCGGGCCGCGCGAACCCTCAGGTCAGCCGCCCGTGCGCGCCCTTGGTCCGCCGGAAAACCCGGTGACGATGACGGAACCCGGCCGCTACGGTCGGGACCGTGAAGGACGCGACCGGGACCGAGCCGGTGTCCCTGGCTGGCGGTCGCCGACGGGGCCACCGACATGATCGCCGCCTACGCCCGGCCGCTGCCCGTCACCGTGCCGTGCGAACTGCTCGGCGTCCCGGGGCGGGCCGGCCCCGGGTCGCGGCGACGGTGCTCCGCTACCACGCCGCCGGGGAGATGCCGCGGGTGAAGGAGGACCTGGCCGTGCCTGATGATCGACACCGACATCGACGTGCGCATTACCGGCTTGCCCGCCAACCGGATCGGCCAGCTCATGATCTCAGTGCTGCCGAGCAGGGCAAGCGGACGCCGCAGGCGAAACCCTGGAGCGCCAAGGCCCACCGGCAGCCAGGCACCCAGCGAGTACCGGGTCATGCCCGCCGCCGAGGCACCCTGAGCGCGGGCATCCCGACCGTTCAGGACACGCGGAGCCGCTCGATGACGGGAGCGAATTCCTCGGCGAACGGCGCGTGCACGCTGTAGTAGGTGAAGCCGTAGCGTTCCCGGTTGGCCGCGATCTGAGCAGCCATCTCGTCTACCGTCCCGAAGAGCAGGAACGGCGTCTGCAGGACCTCCTCCACCGGCAGGCCGTCGTCCGGGTCTTTCGCCAGTTCCTCCGCGACTGCCCGGCGGTCGCTTGTCACCTTGACAAGCTGGACCAGGACGTTCCACTCGACGTCAGCCGCACGGATGCCTGCCTGCGCGCGGGCGAACCTGACCGCCTCGTCGGCCTCCCGCGCCGAGCACAGCCGGAGCGTGCCAGGCGGCTTGCCCTGCGCCTGCTTGGCCCCGGCGATCCCGATGATGCTGGCGTGCCTCGCGGCGACTCGCAGCACGCGCTCGCCGGTGCCCGCGACGATGAGCGGCGGCCCGTAGCCGCCGAATCCTGCCTTCTGCACCGGGATCAGCGGCCCGGTGCCGAAGTGCTCCTCGCTCGCGCGGCGCTGCTCGTAGCCGCCTGCGGCGAAGATCCGCCCGATCTGCTCGATGGCCCGCTCAAGCCGCTCGGTGCGGGCGGTGAACCCCTCCCAGGCGATGTCAGCCGCGTCGAACTCCCACTTCATGTGCCCGGACCCGAGGCCGACCTCGAGCCGCCCGTCGGTGAGCACGTCGGCGGTCGCGATTTCCCGCGCGAGCAGCGCCGGGTTCCAGAACGGCACGTTGAGCACGAGCGTCCCGAGCCGGATCCGGCCGGTAGCCTGCGCGGCGGCCACAATCATTGAAAACGGCGCGTAGCTTCCCAGGTGGTCGGCGGCGAACAGCGTGTCGTACCCGAGTTCCTCGACCCGCTGGCAATAGGCGACGAAGTCGGCCCGCGATGTGACCCCGAAGATATTGGTGGAGAACCGGAACCCGCGTGCTGTGCCCATGACCTCACGCTACTGATGATCACGTGACCGTCGCCGCCCACGCTGCCCACGGCAGCGAACCCGTCGGCACCGCCGGCCCCGGTAACTCTGCCCTCAGCACGGGTACCGCCATTCCGGCTGCCCAGCATCCGCTCATCGCAGGCGGATCGCTAGGCGCGCTATCCCTGCTGGCCGGCCTTGTCTTTGGCTTCGGGTGCGAGCGGGGCGTTGAGGTTGTACCGGATGGCTGCCGCCCGGATCACGAAGCAGGCCAGGGCGGCGCCGAGGGCGGCCGGGACGCCGTAGACGCCGGTCTGCACGGCGGTGACCGCGATGGCGGCGCCGACCAGCGCAGGGACGGCATACAGGCCGCTGGTCAGCACGGTCGGGACGCGGCGGACGAGGACGTCGCGGATGGTCCCGCCGCCGACGCCGGTGACGGCACCGAGAATGACGGCCGGCACCGGGCCCAGGCCGTACTGCAGGGACTTGACCGCGCCGGTCACGCAGAACATGCTGAGCCCGGCGGCATCGAGGAAATCGATGGGCAGCGCGAACCGCCGCAGCACCCGGCTGAAGAAGAACGCGAGCAGCGCACCGCCGATCGCGACCGCCAGGTAGGGCCAGTACTTGAAGGCGGCAGGCGGCACGGCGGCGATGAGCACGTCGCGGATGATCCCGCCGCCGACCGCGGTCACCATGCCCAGCGTCACCATCCCGACGATGTCCAGCCGGGCGGCCCGCAGGCCGGTCAGCGCGCCGTTGACGGCGAAGACGAACGTGCCGGACAGGTCAAGCGCGAGCAGCAGCGGCGGTTCGGTCATGACCGTCAGCCTGCCGCATTTGCCGGCCGCTTGCGACTGCGGCTAGGGCGCAAGCCAGGCCAGGGCAGCGGCGACCAGGGCCTCGGTGCCCGTGCGCAGCGTGGGCTGGAGCACCGGCAGGAACTTCGGTGAGTGGTTGGCGGGTATATCGTCCTGGACCCGCCCGGCCTGCTCAGCGTCGCGGTAAGCATCCGGGTCGGTGCCGCCGATGGCCCAGTAGGTGTACGGGATGCCCGCGGCCCGGGGAACGTCACTGAAGTCCTCGCTCGCCGTCTGCTGGCCGGCTCGCCCCGCCCGGTCCCCGAAGTGAGCACGGAAAGCGGCGGCCACCCGGCTGGTGGTATCCGGGTCGTTGTCGGTGAGCGGGAAGCTGTCGAAAGTCTCGAAGTCGGGATCCCGGGGTGAGCCGCTGGCCTGGCACTCCGCGCGCACTATCCGCTGCACCGCGTCGATCATGCGCTGGCGGGTCTGCTGGGAGTAACTGCGCAGGTTCAGCAGCAGCACGGCCCGGTCGGGGATGATGTTGCTCTTGGTTCCGGCCTGAGAGCTGCCGACGGTCAGCACCGCGGTCTCACCGGGCGCGACCTCGCGGGACACGACCGTCTGCAGCCGGATGGTGATCAGTGCGGCCAGCACCACCGGGTCAACGGTGTTCTGCGGCATGGAACCGTGACCGCCGCGCCCGTACACGGTGATCTTCATGCTGTCGGCCTCGGTCAGGAAAGGCCCGGGACGAGTGCCGACCGTCCCCGCGATGCCCGGAAGCACGTGCTGGGCCAGCGCGACATCGAGGGCGGGGATACGCCGCAGCAGGCCGTCATCGACCATGCCGCGGGCGCCGTCGCCGGCTTCCTCGGCTGGCTGGAACAGCGTGACCACGGTGCCGTTCCACTGGCCGCGATGACCGGCGAGAAGCTGGCCGGCGCCCAGCAGGCAGGACACGTGGACGTCATGACCGCAGGCATGCGCCACCGGGACTTCCCGGCCGTCCCCGTCGCGGGCGGTCACGGTGCTCGCGTACTGCGCGCCGGTGTCCTCCCGGACGGGCAGCGCGTCCATGTCGGCCCGCAGCAGCACCACGGGCCCGCTGCCGTTAGCCAGGACGCCGGCCACGCCGGTACCGCCGATACCCGAATGGACCGTGAAGCCGTATTCCTGCAATCGCGCGGCGACCCGCCCGGCGGTACGCCGCTCCTGGTGCGAGAGTTCGGGATGCTGGTGCAGGTCCTTGTAGCAGGCCTCCTGGTCGGCCTGGAGACCGGCGTAGCCGGCCATGACCTCATCGACGTTGCTCATGACCACCGTCCTTCACGCCCGGCCGGAGACTGAGGCTGGAGCAGGAACCACCGGGACCGCCTGCCCTCAGCTACCGCTTGCCCTCGGCGCCCTGGTGCGAAACGTGCTCGCCGGCGGGCCTCAAGCGGCATGCCGAGATCGCCGCCGGCAGACTCCGAGGATCGCGAACGCCCGCCCGCTATCAGGGATGAGGTATCCACCTATTCCCGGGCACGGGGGCCTGGGAAGTCTTGTAGACGGCAGCCAGGTGGGCGAGGTGGATCTGGTGGGCGTCGTAGACGGGGGCGGCGCGCCCGGGCTGGTCGCCTCATCCCCGGTTCCGAGTGCCGGGCGGGATGTGCCAGACGGCGCAGGCCGCGATGTGGTGGCCGGATGCTCTCAGCAGGACAGAGTCGTACCCGCGATGAGCGCCTGGTTCCACTGGGCCAGGGTTGCCTCGCGCTCAAGGCTGAAGCCGCGGTAGTTCCCGTTCGGCGGCCACAGCTCGATCGACCTGGCATGGTAGGCCAGCCCGGCCGCGATCGCTTGGCAGGACACCTGCGCGCCGACGGTCTGGAAGTAAACGACCGGAGGATGCGCGCCCGCCGCGAGACGGTCGATCTGCGCGACGGCCGGCCCGGAGTACCTGGCGCCCGCGACATCGGGCGACAGGTCGTTGTTGCCCACAATGCACTGCGGCCCGTCCGCCGACGCTGACGCCGCGCACTGGCTCATCAGCTGGTCCATGTAGGTCGCGTCGGGGCCCTGGCTGGTCGGCAGCGGATTGAACGCGAAGGTGACGGGGGTTCGCTTCCATCCCGAGTAATCGGAGAGCGCACCGGAAAGGCACTGCTGCTGCGCCTGCGGCGACCAGCCCGCCGCCTTCAGGTCGTCCTGGGAAAGCAGCGCCCCGCTGACCACGAACGGCTCGCCGGTGCTGCTGGAGCACGACGACACCGACACCTGCCGCACGAGGGCATCGGAGTCGTACCGCGCGGCGAGCGCCTGCTGGAACGCGTGCCACGCCGCCTCGAACGACGCGGTCCACCACTTGCCCACGGTGACCTCCCGCCCGTGCACCGAGATCGTGACCGTCCCGGACACCGAGGTCACCCACGCGGGCGCGCTGCGCCCGGCGAACACGCGCAGCTTCACGCCGAGCGGCGTCGAGGCGTGCGCGGCGTTCCACGCCGACACCGCGGCAAGCGACTCATCGAGCGGCCCCCACTGCTCGGCACCGGGCCGCGGCTCCAGCTGAGACCAGGACTCGTTCACCACGATGCCGCTGAACGCCCCGGCGTAGGCGTCCAGGGCGCCCGGGTCGGTGACCGGGAAGGGCTGGCCGTTCTGGTAAGCGGCCTGGACACCCATGTCGATCAGGCCGTCCAGCGGCGCCTTGTCACCGGGCGACGGCCGCGACGGCCGCGCGGCGGCGGACGCCGCCGCGACGGGAGCGGCGCTGCCTCCCGCCGCGGCCGCCGACCCCGGTGCCCCCTGACAGGCGGCGAGCAGCACGACGAGTAGCACGACGCACACGGCAGCCGGCAGGCGACGGCGGGCAGCGACCGTATATGTCACCAGGGCAGCATATCCGGGCCCGTGCCGGAGCGTACTTGAAGATGAAGTCGCCGCGGATCGCCGCGCCTGGCTCTCACCTGCCCGGGCGAGCGGTGCTTACTTGTCCCAGTGCTTTCCGTCTTTCGGGCAAACCCAGCCGGTTCCGTCGCATTCGGTGCAGTCACCGAACGTGTACGGGACCCGTCCTTCGCCTTTGCAGACATCACAGGTCACGCATGAACGGTGGCATCTGTGGCAGTCAGGCATTATTTCCCCCGGGTAGCGTTATCTGCTATTTGTCGATATAAGTACCGCCTCAGGCGACGCGCGGAGGCCGCTGTTGGTTTACATGTTCCCGCCAACGCTATCGGCGTTGGCGCTATCGGGCGTACCGGGACAAGGGGTTTTCAAGCTTGCGCATGACGGCGCGGGCGCTCCGGGGACGGCCGGGTGCGCGGGCCGCCGTCCGCCAGGCACGGGCGGGTGAATCTGGCCAGCGCGGGGACAAGGCGCGGCCGCGGAAGGTGCCCGCTTCGGTTGGCCGCAGGCGGCACGCGGAAGCTGACGGTTGCCTCAGTGCAAATTGCATGACAAATTGTCCATGTCGGGCAACGGCGCCCGGCAGCTGCCCTGCCTGACCTTCGTGCGGCCGAACCGGCCTCCCTGTCAAGGAGAACGCGCTTGAGCACGCCCAACGCCATCGAAGTGCCCGGTTCGCTGCTCGCGGCCATTCAGCAACGCCTCGCCCGCGATGATGTCGATGCGATCCTCCGCAGCACCGACCCTCTCACTAACTGGAACCGGCAGCAGCTCGAGCTGGCCCGCAAATCCTGGCAGGACCAGCTTCAGAAGGCCAGCAGCATGCTCAAGGCGATCAACGCCAAGCTCGCCGCGGGGCCGGACAGCCCGGCCGTGGCAGGACGCTAGCCCGCGAGCAGGGTCCCGCGGTGCGCGAGCGCCAGCGTCAGCAGGGCCGCCGCGGCGGCCTGCAGGGGCGCGCCGGCCAGCAGCGCGGTGACGGCCGGGGCGTCGAAGAGCCGCGGCTTGATGACCCTGCCCTCGGCGTTGTCCTCCACCGTGTCGCCGAACAGGTCGTCGTAGCGCGGCGCGTCGATCACCACGACCGCGAGCAGGTCCAGGGCGAAGGTGAGCGGGTCGGCCCCGAGGCCCAGGCACCAGGCCCGGACCGTGCCGTCGGCCAGGCCGTCGGTCATGGCCTTCGCCAGGGGCCAGCGCCCGTAGTCGATCGGCGCCCGCTCGCTGCCGTGGTCCTCGTCCGCGCCGAGGAGTTCCTCGGCGTACTCCCGGAGCAGGCCGCGCCACAGGCTGAAGTCGTTGGCCTCGTTCCACGGCGCCTCGCCGGACGGCTGGAAGACCCCGACCGGGATCACCTGGTACAGGCCGCCCGCGTGGCTGACCTTGCCGGGGGCCCGGTAGTGCAGCGGGAACGTCGCCGTGCCGGTCCGCTTGTCGTGCCGCAGCGTCAGGGCGCTGGCCGCCACCGGGGCGCAGCGCCTGCCGAGGGCGACCGGGCCGCCGAGCGCGGCCCGGTAGGGGCAGCCGGCCGTCACGCCCAGCCGGGCGGCCGCGTACTCGTGGCCGGCCGCGCCGCCGGCGTCGGCGCCGTCGAAGAACCGGCCCCGGCCGAAGACCAGCCGCGGGCCGTTGGCCTGGCCGGCCAGGTCTGCCTCGATGAGCCGGTAAACGGGGCGGTTCTCGAACACGGACGGCGGAGTGAGCGCGGCGACCACGTCGGTGTACCTGCGGTACCGGCCGCCGCCGGCGCGCTCTGGCAGCGCGTACGGCGCCAGCGCGGCCAGGTCCGGGGCCTGCGGCGCCGGGGCGGCCGGCCGGAATTCCAGCCGCAGGCGCTCCAGCGGGACCGGCGCGGGCAGGCGCCAGGCGGGCGGGGCGAGCAGCGGGGTGCCTGCCACCCGCAGCCCCGGCGGGTAGTCGGCCGCGGCGCGGACCGCGAGGCCGTGCCGTTCCGCGTTCAGGAACTCGGTAACGCGCAGCCACTCCGCCTCGGAAGGCGTCCGGACGGCCTCGCCGGTCACCGGTTCACCCTCATGGACGGGCAGCCTAGCGGGTACATACTTCCAGTGGCGGCAACAGTCGCCTGAAGCGGTTAAGTTGGACCGTCTGCGCAGCATGAAGTGCCACAAGGAGGTACCTCCGTATGTCCACCGACCACCAGCTCCGGTTCCCCGACGGGTTCGTCTGGGGCGCGGCCACCGCCGCTTACCAGATCGAGGGAGCGGCGGACGCCGACGGGAAGGGACCGTCGATCTGGGACACGTTCAGCCACACGCCGGGGAAGACCCACCACGGTGACAACGGCGACGTCGCGTGCGACAGCTACCACCGCTACCCCGAGGACATCGAGCTGATGAAGCGCCTCGGCCTCGGCGCCTACCGGCTGAGCCTGTCCTGGCCGCGCATCCAGCCGACCGGGCGCGGCACCGCCAACGCCAAGGGCCTCGACTACTACAACCGGGTGATCGACGCACTGCTCGAAGCGGGCATCGCGCCGGCGGTGACGCTCTACCACTGGGACCTGCCGCAGGCACTGCAGGACGAGGGCGGCTGGGCCAACCGGGACGTCGCGGACTGGTTCGAGGAGTTCGCCGGGATCGCGGGCGAGGCGTTCGGCGACCGGGTGCCTCAGTGGATCACGCTGAACGAGCCGTGGGTCTCCTCGAACGTCGGCTACCGGGACGGCCGGCACGCCCCCGGCCTGCGGGACGCCGCGCAGGCGGTCGCGGCCAACCACCACCTGCTGCTCGCGCACGGCCGCGCGACCGCCGCACTGCGCGGCGCTAACGTGTCCGGCGACATCGGGATCACGCTCAACCTCGCGGTGGTGCGCCCGGTCACGGCGGAGGCCGCCGGGCGCGCGGCGGTGCTGGAGGCGCGGCAGAACGGGGTCTACCTCGACCCGATCTTCCACGGCCATTACCCGGCGCTGCTCGACGGGGACCCGGACTACTCCCCCGCCGCCGCGGACGGCCTCGTGCGGGACGGCGACTTCGACGTGATCGGCGCGCCGCTGGACTTCCTCGGTGTCAACTTCTACGCGCCGCATTACGTGGGCGTCCTCGCCGCGGACGGCCAGCCGAGGCGCGGCGAGACAGCGGACGGCCACGGCACGGTGCACGTCCAGCCGGCGGGCCTGCCGGTCACCGCGATGAACTGGCTCGTCGAGCCGAGTTCCATCCGCGAGGTGCTGACCCGGGTGGTCGCGCCGGTGACCGGTGACCTGCCCGTCTACATCACGGAGAACGGATCGTCCTGGTACGACTACGTGACCCCCGACGGGCAGGTGCACGACGAGGAGCGGACCAGCTACCTGCGCGGCCACCTGGCCGCCGTGCACGGCGCGATCGAGGACGGCGTGCCGCTCAAGGGGTACTTCGCCTGGTCGCTGCTCGACAACTTCGAGTGGGCCGAAGGGTACGCGAAGCGGTTCGGCCTCGCGTACGTCGACTTCGAGACGCGGCGCCGGATCCTGAAGGACAGCGGCAAGTTCTACGCGTCGGTCGTCGCCGCGAACGCGCTGTTATCTCCCGGGGGACGACCCCCCGTAC
>DAHWEX010000385.1 GCA_027326205.1 Actinomycetota bacterium | reverse complement strand
CTCGGCGCCGACCACCCCAGCACCCTGACCTCCCGCAACAACCTCGCCGGCGCCTACCGGTCGGCGGGGCGGGTGGGCGAGGCGATCCCGCTGCACGAGCAGACCCTCAGCGACTCCGTGCGGGTCCTCGGCGCCGACCACCCCAGCACCCTGATCTACCGCGGCAATCTGGCTGCTGCATTGACGCAGGCAGCACCAGACCGTAGGAGAAAAAGGAACCGGAAGACAGTTGACGATGAAGCTAGCCCTGGATGAGGTAAGGCCAGAATGCCCGCCGTGTCGCGCCGGGTCGGCCCGGCAGCAATGCCACGGGCTTTAGGCATTTGGGAGGTTTTGCCCGTTTCGCAGTCTTGGTGGCGTAGGGTGACAGCCGGTCGTGCGACAGCATCACCGGGGGCCAGTGACAGCCGGAGTTGTGCTGGCAGTGAAGGTCCGACCGATGCGCAGAACGGCACCGCACGACGCTGTAACACGCGCACGGCCACCCACGGTCACCAGCGGCAGGCAGGCCCGATCCGCGAAAGTGCTTATCCCCCTGGCATTGGGTGCGGACGAGGATGTCGCTGGACCCGCCGTCCACAGCACCCGCCTGCGAGCACGGGAACCCGGCGGGTGGGAATTTCATGGAACGCGTTGGCCGAATGTCCGGCGATGCCGCCGAGCACGGCCAGGCCTTCCTGGATCTCGGTCGCGGTCCGGGCCGCGTAGCCGAGGACGAGGCCGGCTCGCCGGGCAACTGCCGGTGCCAGGACAGCGGCTGCAGCCCGGGGCGAGTGCCTCGCGCCCGTGGCCGGTCACCCGCGGGCGGCGGCGGAGTCCTCCGCCGGCGCGTCCGGGTCGTAGGAGTAGATCCAGCCGTTGGCGACCAGCGGGTCCTGCCGGGTGAAGGCGGCGTCGCGTTCCCGCTGCTCGGGGCCGTCCGGCAGGTGGTTGACGTGGGCGCGGCCGTGGCTGACGCTCTGCAGCCGGGTGGTGCGGGGGATGCGGAGTTCCTCGTAGCGCTTGAGCGCGGCGGCCGGGTCGCCCGCGCCGCCGGCCAGGCAGCGGGCCAGCACCGCGGCGTCCTCGATCGCCTGGGCGGCGCCCTGGCCGAAGAACGGGAACATGGGGTGGGCCGCGTCGCCGAGCAGCGTCACCCTCCCCTGCGACCAGCGCCGCAGGGGAGCCCGGTCCAGGAGCGCCCACCGGCCGGGCGTCCCGGCGGCATGGATGAGGGCGGTGAGGCGCGGGTCCCAGCCGTCGAACTCGGCGAGGAACTCCTCGACCGTGGCGGTCGCGGTCCACGACTCGGTCGTGTAGTCGCCGGCCGGCGCGAACGCCACCAGGTTGACCAGTTCGCCGCCGGAGACGGGGTAGTGCACGAGGTGGTGGCCCGGGCCGAGCCACAAGGTCTGCACCGGGCGGCGCGCGAGTTCCGGTGCCCGCCGCGCCGGCACGAGGGCGCGGAAGGCGCAGGTACCGGAGTACGTCGCGGGGGAGACGCCGAAGAGCGCGGCGCGAACCGCGGAGTGGATCCCGTCGGCACCGATCACGACGTCCGCCTCGGCGGACTGCCCGTCGGCGAAGCGCAGTCGCGGCGTCTCGCCCGTAGCGTCGAGACCGGTGACCTTGGCGCCGAGCCGGATGCTCGCCGCGGGCACGCGCGACTGGATGACGCGCAGCAGGTCCGCGCGGTGCGCGGTGTAGGTGTGCTCGCCGTAGAGCCGCTCGCACGCCTCGAGGAGGTTCTCCGCCGACAGGACCGTCCCGTCCGCCCAGCGGCGGAACTCCCAGCCGGTGTCGAGCCGCACGGCGCGCGCCCGCAACTCGTCGAGCACGCCGAGCTGCCGCAGCAGCCGGGCCAGGTTGGGTGCCACCACCAGCCCGGCCCCGATCTCCGCCAGCCGCGCCGCCTGCTCGTACACGGTGACCGCCAGGCCCCGGCGGTGCAGGAACGCCGCGGCGGCGAGCCCGCCGATGCCGCCGCCCACGATCGCGATCCTGGGCTGGGAAGTCGCGCGCACGGTCATCCGTTGCCTCCTGAAGCTGCGGTCCTCGGCCCGGTGGCCTGCCAGGCACCCTAACCTGGTCCGGCGGCTGACGTGTGCGGTGGTGCGGCGTCACAGACGTGACTGCCGCCATCTCGCACGGTGGCCGCCAGGCCAGGAAGCGGAAGCGCGGGTCAGGAATCGGCGGCTGCGACCGAGTCCGCTGTGGCGCCTTCGCGGTTGCGGATGAGGCGGGAGACTTCGGCGCGGAGGTGGACGAACTGGGGGAGTTCCCTGGTCTGGGTCTGGTCGCGGGGGCTGGGGAGGGTGACGGGGAGGTCGGCGCGGACGTGGCCGGGTCCGGGGGTGAGGACGATGACGC
>DAHWEX010000384.1 GCA_027326205.1 Actinomycetota bacterium | reverse complement strand
GGGGCGACCCCCCGGACCCCCCGGTGTGGCCTGCGGGCACGGGGGTGTTGGTGGTGCGCGGGAGGCGCGCACCGGGTCGGGGCTGGCGGGGTGCGGGGGTGCCTTATCCGGCTGCTTCTCCTGGTGGTTTGGCGGTTTCTTCGGATGGGGGAGCCGGCGTTCTGAAGCAGTTTTCCAGGGAGGCGGCCTTGTCGGGGTCGGCGAGGATGAGGACGTCGTCGGCTGCGCGCAGCACGGTGTCGTCGGCTACCGGGAGCAGGGCGCCGTTTCTGATGACCAGGCTGATCCAGGCGTTCTCACCGCAGGGCAGGTCCGCGACCGTGCTGCCGTCGGCGGGAGAATGCCGGGCGACGTGGTAACGGTGCAGGCCCTCTGGTTCCTCGCTGAACCGGACGCCGAGTGACCAGGGTTCCGGTTCGATGCTGCGCAGCGGGATGCGCAGCCGGCGGGCGAGGGCGGGGACCAGGCCGCCCTGCACGGTCACCGAGAAGCCGACGATGACGAAGATGACCTGGTAAGCGCGGGCCGCGCCGGAGGTGCCCGAGTCGACGATCTCCATGCCGAGCAGGATCGGGACCGCGCCCTTGAGGCCGGTCCACAGGAAGAAGACGCGTTCTGGCACCGTCAACCGGACGGGCAGCGACACCAGGCCGACCAGAACCGGCCGGATCACCAGGGCGAGCAGGGCGGCGAGGGCAAGCCCGGCCGCCCAGGCGGACGCGCTCGCCAGTTCGGAAAGCCGCATGGTCAGGCCCAGCATCGCGAAGGCCACGATCTCCGCCAGCGACGCGAGCGAGGAGTGGAAGCGCTCGATCTCCCGCTTGTAAGGGGCGGGCTCGTCGCCGATGAGGATGCCGGCCACGAGGACGGCGAGGAACCCGGACCCCCGGGCGGCCGTGGCGAGCCCGAAGATCACCAGCACGCCGGCGAGCACCCGGGGAGAGTAGAGTCCCTCGCTCGGCAGCGGCACCCGGCGCATGAACGCGAGCAGCGCGAGGCCGCCCGCCACCCCCACCGCCACCCCGACCGCCATCTGCAGGGCGAACTCGGTCACCACGTGCCAGGCAACGCTCCCCGCCCCGCCTTGGGCGCCGAGCAGGGCGGACAGCAGCGCGATGCCGGCCGGGTCGTTGGCGCCGGACTCGCCCTCGAGCAGCACCCCGGTGCGCCCCGCGATCTCCCGCCTGCCGAACACGGAGAACACCACCGCGGGGTCGGTCGCGGCCACGGCCGTGCCGACGAGGAGGGCCAGGTGCCAGCCCATGCCCGCCACGTACCGCGCGGCGGCGGCGGTACCCGCGGCGGTGACCAGTGTCCCGGCGGTCCCGGTCCAGACGATGGCGGCGGCCGCGGTGCGGAACCGCCGGCGGCCGATGTGCATCCCGCCGTCGAACAAGATGACCGCCAGGGATACCGTGACGACCCGTTCGACCGTCAGCCCCGGCAGCGCCGTCGCGGTCGGCCACAGCTGCGCCGCGATGACCGCCGCGACCAGGAAGAACGCCGGCGCGGGCACCCGGAGCCTGGCGCTGAGCCGGTTGGAGAGCACGGCGGCCACCGCCACCGCGCCGATGACGAGGACGATCACGCCGAACTTGGCCACGCCGGGACTCTACCCAGCCCGGGACCTCAGGAGCTGGACGAGGAGAACCGGTTGAAGTTGAAGAACGACGACGGGAGCAGCATGCTCGACACCTTGAACTTCGACTTCAGCAGGCCGAACTGGTACATGACGTTCGCGACGCGCTGGATCCGGGTCGCGTCGATGCCGATCGGGTAGGTGTCGAGCGACATCACGGCCGCGATTCCGGCCGTGACCTGGCCGTTCTGCGGGCCCTTGATCGACTCGAAGGCCTGCTCGACCGCGGCGCGGTCTGTGTCGGCGATCTCCTGGCCGATCTCGAGCGCGGCGAGGAACCGCTTGAGCGTGTTGGGGTTCTGCGCGGCCCACTGCTTGGTGACCGCGTAGCCCTCGACCGGGAAATCCGTGGTCGCGCCCTGGTTCAGGTCCGCGAGCGGAATGGCGCCGTACTCCTGCTCGGCCTGGCTGGCGAACGGCTCGGGCAGGGTGGCGGCGGCGATCTTGCCCTCGGCGAGATCCTGCGCCATCGACGGGAACGGGATGGCCCCGCCGGTGGACGCGAACGCCGTTTCAGCGGCGCTCGGGAACTTCACCGACGCGGGGTTGACGCCGTTCTCCTGGAGCACCGAGACGTCGAGCAGGTAGTCGATGTTGCCGGGGGCGTTCACGCCGATCAGCTTGCCCTTGAGGTCCGCCAGCGTCTTAACCGCCGAATTCGGCATCGTGAAGATCGTCTGGGCGCCCTGCTGCATGATCGACGCCTCGGCGATCAGCTCGATCGGCTGGTGGTTGACCGCCGCCTCGTTGACGTACGAGACGTAGTTACCGCCGGAGATGTCGAGCGTGGGGGTCTTGGCGACCTGCTGCGCCACCGCGGTCTCCGAGCTGACCGCGGGGGAGTAGTTGATCGTCAGCCCCTCCCGGGTGAACAGCCCCTCGTGCATCGCGATGAAGAAGCCGGCCGAGTCCATGGCGGGTACCACGCCGACGTTCAGCGTGGTCTTCTCCGCCGGGCCGAAGTTCGTCGGGAGAGTTTTCTCCAGCGCGATGCCGCCGACCGCCGTCGCGGTAGACGTGGACGAGGAGCAGCCCGCCGCGAGACCGGCCGCTGTCGTCAATGCCGCCGCGGACGCTATCGCGCGCCCCCACCTGCGCATACGCATGCCGGTCACCACAGAACACCTCGCTGAGCTAGCCGCAGACCACCCGTGCCCAGGAAGGATAAACCAGTGTCTAATATCAAGGTTGTAAATTTCCGAAATTGCGCCCACTTGCTCACTGTTGACGCAAACAGCCGCAGACAGGAGCTAAGTAGTACAAATTCGGACATTATGCGGAACGTCCAAGGTGGCGGGACGTCACTGCCCCGAGTCCGCCGTGGCGTTCTCCCTGCTGCGGATGAGGCGGGAGACTTCGGCGCGGAGGTGGACGAACTGGGGGAGTTCCCTGGTCTGGGTCTGGTCGCGGGGGCTGGGGAGGGTGACGGGGAGGTCGGCGCGGACGTGGCCGGGTCCGGGGGTGAGGACGATGACGC
>DAHWEX010000793.1 GCA_027326205.1 Actinomycetota bacterium | reverse complement strand
CACCTCGCAGGCCCTGCGGGTGACATCGTCCCAGCCATACCGGAGGGTTGCCCCGGTCACGGCATTGGCGTTGTCCCGGGCCCGGTCCTCGCCGAGTTGCCCGTCCGGGTGATACTGCCTGCCGTCGAGTTCGATGACCAGGCGGTACTCGGGGTAATAGCGGTCCAGGTAACCCCTCGTGCCGTCCGGCTTGCGGAACGGGACCTGCTTCTCGGGCGCCGGGAGACCGTGCGCACGCTGCACGTCCCGGTCGTGACGGTACTCAAGCACCGAGTGAGCGCCGCCGGCCGCAGCCGCGATGATCTCGTCGAGTTCACGGCGCCAGCGCAACTGCCTTCTTTCGGCCATGGCCCGTCTCAGGTGAGGCTCGCTCGTGATTGGCTTCGCCAGCGCCTGGGTCACCCACCCGAGCACGTCGTCGAGACTGGTCGCCGCATCCACGAGGTCGAGGACGGTGTCCTCCTCGGTGGTGTGCGGCGGCACCCCAGGCGGCGGGCGCCAGATACGCCCGTTACCACCCGACCGGTGAATGACCAGGCCCGCAGCCGGCGCGACGCGCCGCTCCGGGTCTATGGACACCTGGATCTGCGGCCGTTGCCTGTCGGCAAGGCCGAGAACCTCCGCCGCGGTCTCGTGGCTGAGCCGTGCACTCCGGCCCGCGTAGAGCACCGCGGCCCACAACTGGGCGTTTCGCGTCAGCGGCCCGTCGTGGATGCTGTAAACAGCACGCTGCACGGCACGCCACCGGCCGAATTTGATCCGGGCGTTGATCTGCCCGATGGACATACCGCAGTTAAGTGCCTGCTTACGCGACACGATGCCGGCCTGGTTGCCGGCTAGCTCTTGCAGCTGACGAGGGATCTCACCGCTCATGCCGCGAGTATGACAACGGCCGCCGACAGCCGCCCAGGCCGCGCTGACCGCCTTAAGGCGATATAAGAGATATTCCAGGTATGGCGGTCGCCAGGATCGCGGAGACTTAATTTCTTACGGAGATTTAATAGCCTTATTCGATGCGAAACTTCCGCGAGGAATTAACTTTCCGGGATCATGAATGCCACTCATTCGCGACATAAGGGATCAATCCGTCAGATTTCGCCCGGGGAGTCCCGAGCGGGTGCGCCGTGGTGCGGCTGACCGGGTCCGTCGCAGCCGTTCCACGAGGGTGCCGCTGACCTCGGGCGCGGGCGCGGGCCGTTCGGCGGTGCGGGCGGCGGGGGAACCGCGCGGGCGGCGGGGCGGGTTATACCTCGGCGAGGGGGACGGCCGGGTCGGCCAGGCGGCCGGGGTCCAGGGTCCTGCCGGAGCGGATCAGGACCTGGATGTCGTCGGTGACGTCCCAGACGTTCACGTTCATGCCCGCGACCAGGCGGCCCTGGTTGAGCCAGCAGGCGATGAACTCCAGCCCCGCGCGGTCGCCGCGGTAGACGACCTCGTCGTAGCTGCCCGGGGACGGCAGGCCCGAGCACTCCATGCCGAGGTCGTACTGGTCGCTGTAGAAGTAGGGCACCGGGTCGTACTCAAGCCGCTCGCCGAGCATGGCCCTGGCCACCGCCTTGCCGCCGTTGAGCGCGTTCGACCAGTGCTCGACCCGCAGGTGGCGGCGGAGCAGCGGCGAGTAGGAGCTGGCCACGTCGCCGGCCGCGAAGATGTCCGGGTCCGAGGTGCGCAGGCCCGCGTCGGTGACCACGCCGTTGTCGACCGCGAGGCCTGCCGACCGGGCGAGCCCGTCGTTGGGGACCGCGCCGATGCCGACGACGACCACGTCGGCGGGTAGTTCCGCGCCGGAGGTGCTCACCACGGAGCCGACCCGCGCGGCCCCGGGGCCCGCCGCCAGGAACTCGGCGGCCGACTCGCCGAACCGGAACTCCACGCCGTGCGCGCGGTGCAGTTCGGCGAACTTGCCGCCGAGTTCCGGACCGAGCGCGGCGTGCAGGGCGCCCGGCTGCGGCTCCAGGATCGTGACCGCCGACCCCGCCGTCCGCGCGGCCGCCGCCGCCTCGAGGCCGATCCAGCCGGCGCCGACGATCACCACGCGGGCCTGCGGGGTGAACGCGGCCCGCAGCGCTTCGGACTCGGGCAGGGTGCGCAGGTAGAAGACGTTGCCCAGGCCCGCACCCGGGATGTCGATGCGGCGCGCCGACGCGCCGGTAGCGAGCAGCAGCTTGTCGTAGCCGACGGTGCCGCCGTCAAACGTCACCAGGTGCGCGGCCGGGTCGATCATCGCGACGGTCACGCCGGTCCGCAGGTCCACCCGGTGCTCGTCGTACCAGCCGGCCGGGTGGACGAAGACCGAATCGCGGGCGTCCTTGCCGAGCAGGTACCCCTTGGCCAGCGGCGGGCGCTCGTACGGGCGCTCCGGCTCGCTGCCGAAGAGCACCACGTCCCCGTCGAAGCCCTCGGCCCGCAGGGTCTCGGCCGCCTTCGCGGCGGCCAGCCCGCCTCCCACGATCACGAACGTCGTCATTGCCGCCTCCCGGTCGCTTTCGCTACCCGCCTGTTGCCAGACGTAACTGACAACCACCCTAGGGGACGGGCGGCACCTAGATAAGGCGGCCCGGCCGGGAGTTCTAGCGCAGCAGGACGTAATACGGCTGGTTGTCGTAGCGGAGGGTGAACCGGTGCGCGGCCGGGTAGCGCTGCAGGAAGTACCTGGCCTCCGGGCCCCTGACGTTGTAGGTGATGACCGCCTGGATCTTCGGCAGCAGGCTGACGCGGAACTCGGTCAGGTACGCATTCAGCTGTGCCTCGGTCAGCGTGCTGCCGTCGTACTTCTGCAGCAGGACCGGCGGGGGGTTCAAGTCGGCGGCGAAATAGACGATGGCGGGATACGCGCCGTGGATGTCGGCGACGTAGGCCATGCGGTTGCCGACGATCGCGTGGATCCGTTCCATCAGGTGGATGAACCCCGGCATCGACTCGTACGCGCCCTGGCAGCACTGGGCAGCGCCGCTGAGCCCGGCGCCGACGCGCTGGCTCGCCAGCGAGCCGGCGCCAGCGGCGGCAGGCAGGGGCGCCGCCGCCTGGCGGTCGAGGTACGGCGCCTCGGCCCAGGAACGCAGGGTGGACCAGGCGAACAGTTGCGAGGGCAGCAGCGAGAACGACGCCGCGATCAGTGCCGCGCCGGCGACGGCGGCCGCCACCCGCCGCGCGCCGAGGAGTCGCGGCAACGCGGTCCCCGCGATGATCACCAGGGCCGGCATTATCAGCAGGGTCCCGGCCAGGTGCGAGGCGTCCGACCTGAGCAGGACCCCCTGGTACAGCAAGATCATGGCGATCACGGTCGCGAAGAGCAGCACCCGCTCCCGCGACCACCGCGTCGCGATCCGCACCGGACGGACCTGGACAACCGTCAGCAGCGCGAGCACGGCCAGCAGCACCGGAAGCGCGTGGTACAGGAGCGTGTACGGGGACGGCGCGTGCCCGAAGCCCTGCCACGGCGTGTCGTTGATTCCCTCCGCCACGGTCCTCGGGAAGAGGAAGTACAGGCTGAGGAACCCGCCGAGCTGGCCGTGGACCGCGTAGTACGCCAGGACGGGCGTCCAGACGAGCGCGCAGCCGGCGAGTACCGCGGCGAGAGCCGTCCGCACCGCGCGCCACGAGGCGGAGCCGCTGAGCAGCAGCACGGCGCCCACCGCGAGGGCGCCGACCGCTCCCCCGGCTAGGTTCTCCTGCGCCAGGTAAGACGTCAGGCCCCAGAACGCCCCGATCACGGCCCCGGCGGCCGCGCCGCGCCAGGTCGGGCACCGCCTGACCACCGCGGGCAGCAGCAGGACGAGGGCGATCGCGCCCACGTAGCGCATCGGGTTAGCCCAGCCGAAGTAACCGTCGTAGGCCGAACCGAACGGGCCCGCGTACGGGTCAGCCGGCTGGAACGCGACCATGTGGAGCGCCGGGTAGGCAAGGACGGAAACCAGCGAAACGGCCAGTCCGCGAACGTAGCCGAAGGCGAGGAAGAACACCACGAAGAGAACCGAGACGGCGGCCCATACCTGCAGCGCCCACGCCTCGCGGAAGCCGACCACGGAGAAGGACGGGAGGTGGTGCATGAGCAGGTAGGAAACCAGTTGCGTGCCAGGGCCGTACGGTACTTCGGCGATGCCCACGTACGGAAGGTGCCCCTTGGCGATCGCCTGCAGCCCGATGAGCCAGACGTCCTCTTGCAGGCTGATCGGGGTGCTGGTCTGGCTGACATGCCAGGGCGGCCCCAGGAAGTACCAGCCGAGGGCGAGCGCCGTCGCCACCCCCGCCGCCGTCCGCAGCAGCGTGCGAGCGCCGCGGCGACGGCCGGCCGTGCCGTTCCCGGCCGCCGGCGTGTCCCCGGCCGCCGGCGCGTCCAGGTCCGCCGTACCCGCCCGGGGGAACAACCCGGTGAACCATGCCCGCCAGGTCGGCGGCCGGCCGCGCCCCACGGCCAGCACCCGGGCGGCCGCGGTCACCCAGATCACCGGGGCGAGAGCGCCCAGCAGGTACGCGGTCGTGATCCAGCGCTTGTCGTCGTAGGGGGAGTAGATGTACCGCACGGGCGGGGGGAACGTCGCCTTCTCCCGGTAGTACACGACGATCAGCAGGAACGGGAACCAGGCGGCGAACGCCAGCCAGAACGCGGCCCGTTCCCGCGGGGCGATCGCGCGGTCCAGCCAGGCCGGGGGGCGGACCCGCCCGGCGGCCGCCAGCGACGCCAGGATGAGGATGACGCTGACATCCAGCGCGACCAGCGCGCCGGCGATGACGTGCCGCTGGGAACCGGGGAGCGAGCCGGGCGGCCGGACGAGCGCGGCCACCGCCACTGCCAGCACGCTGGTCACGCCGAGCGAGACGACCGCCGCCCGGTAAAAGGGCCGCGGTCCGCTGTCAACGACGCGCAGTGCCCGGTCGAGCCACACGGCCGCCCGGCCAGCGGGGGCCACGGCCGACGCGTCGTCCCGGTGCGGCGCCGGGTCGCCGATGACCGCGGCGGCGTCAGGGGTTGCCTCGTCTACCCGGCTGAGACCGCCGCCGGGAGTCAGCGGCGGCATGTCCGGTGCGTTTGCTGTGCACACATAGCTAAAGACTAGGGAAGCGTGTTTAGGTTGCTCGTAATTCTTTGGTAATTCTTAAAACTTGGCAACTCTTTGCAATCAATTCGACATGTTGGCCCTTTTGTTCGACAGACATCGCCGCTCGCCTAGGCGGGAAGACGGGCGTGCCAGGCGAGGGCGGACGTGTCGGTGAGGGACGCGACCTGGTCGATGATGACCCGGTGCCTTTCCTCGTCGCCGGCCGCGGCGTCCCAGGCCGGGTGGAAGACCGGGTCAAGCGCGGCCGGCGCGCTCCGGGCCAGGGTCAGGGCCAGGGCGGTGATCACCTCGCGCTCGCGCGCCTGCTCGGCCATGGCTTCCCCGCGGCTCATCACGTAGCGGGCGGCGACCGCCTTGAGCAGGGCGCATTCAAGTAGCTGGCGCCGGGGCACCGTGAGGTCGGCGGCGTACCGGCGCAGCGGCGCCGGGCCCGCCACGGCACGGGTCCCGTCCTCGGCGGCCTGGCAGAGACGGCCGACCAACTCGCTGGTCAGGTTCTTCGCGGCGGCGAGGGACGCGGGGCCGCCGTCGAAGCCGAACTGCCAGCAGTCCAGCCGCGTGAACTCGGCGAAGACCGCCTCGAGCTCGGCGACGGTCACCTGCCAGCCCGGCTGGCAGTAATAGGCGAGGGCGACCGCGGCGACATCCGCCCGTTCGGCGGGATCGGCTAGGTTCTTCAGCGAGATGAGGCCTGCCTGCAGGCCGTCCTCCACGTCGTGCACGGAGTAGGCCACGTCGTCGGCCCAGTCCATGACCTGAGCCTCAAGGCAGCGCCGGCGGCCGGGCGCCCCGGCGCGGATCCACTCGAACGCCGCGCGGTCGGACTGATAGGCACCGTACTTGGCGGGCAGGCGCGGCGTGACGTTCTCCCGCGCGTCCCCGGCCGCCGGGACCGGCTCCGCCGTCCACGGATACTTCAGCGCGGCGTCCAGGGTCGCGCGGGTCAGGTTGAGGCCGGCGCCCGGGACCTTCGGCTCCAGGCGGGTGAGCAGGCGCAGCGACTGGGCGTTGCCCTCGAAGCCGCCGCAGGGCAGCGCCCCGCCCGGGTCGGCGAGCGCGGCCAGGGCCGACTCCCCGTTGTGGCCGAACGGCGGGTGCCCGAGGTCGTGGGCCAGGCACGCGGCGTCGACCAGGTCGGGGTCGCAGCCGAGCGCCGCGCCGAGCTCGCGGCCGATCTGCGCGCACTCAAGCGAGTGCGTCAGCCGGGTGCGCGGGAAGTCACCGGATCCGGCCCTGACCACCTGCGTCTTCGCCGCGAGCCTGCGCAGCGCCGCGCTGTGCAGTACCCGCGCGCGGTCGCGCTGGAACTCGGTGCGCCCGGCCCGCTTGGGCGGCTCGGCCACCCAGCGGTCGGTATCCCCCGAACGGTACGTCACGCTCCTAGTCTGACCTACTCCGCCGACATTCCAGGCCGGCAACCAGCGCACAGGCACACAGGCACACAGGGATTCCGAACGGAGGCGTGCGAAGGGCCGCGCACGTCGTTGGGCGCGGCCCGGCTCTGATGCGGGCCCGGCCGCCGCTCAGCGGGTGTCGCTGCCGCCGGCCGCTATGGCGGCCCGGCCCGCTTCCAGGCGGGCGACCGGGACGCGGAACGGGGAGCAGGACACGTAGTCGAGGCCCGCCTCGTGGAAGAACCAGACGGAGGCCGGGTCGCCGCCGTGCTCGCCGCAGATGCCGAGCTTGAGGCCCGGCCGGGTGGCGCGGCCCTCCGCCACGGCGATCGTGATGAGGCGGCCCACGCCGCCCTCGTCGATGGTCTCGAACGGCGACACGCCGAAGATGCCCTTGTCGATGTACCGGGAGAAGAATGCCCCTTCCACGTCGTCCCGGGAGAACGCCCAGGTCATCTGGGTCAGGTCGTTGGTGCCGAAGGAGAAGAACTCGGCCGAGCGCGCGATGTCGCCGGCCGTGACGGCGGCGCGCGGCACCTCGATCATCGTGCCGATGAGGGCGTGCGCCGCGATGCCGGTCTCGGCGGCCACCTCCGCGAGGATCCGCTCGGCGGAGTCCCTGGTGACCTCAAGCTCCTGCACGGTGGCGACCAGCGGGATCATGATCTCCGGTCGCGGGTCGCCGCCCGCCTTGATCCGGTCGGCGGCCGCCTCGGCGATCGCCCGGACCTGCATGTCGAACAGCCCGGGGACGACGAGGCCGAGCCGGACGCCGCGCAGGCCGAGCATCGGGTTCTGCTCGTGCAGCCGGCGCACCGCCTCAAGCAGCCGCAGGTCCTGCTCGCTCGCCGCCTCGCCGGCCAGGGCGACCTTGACGCTCAGCTCGGTGTAGTCGGGCAGGAACTCGTGCAGCGGCGGGTCGATGAGCCGGATCGTCACTGGCAGCCCGTCCATCGCCTGGAGGATCTCGGTGAAGTCGCCCCGCTGCAGCGGCTCAAGGGCGTCGAGGGCGGCCTGCC
>DAHWEX010000791.1 GCA_027326205.1 Actinomycetota bacterium | reverse complement strand
CTGGGGCCTCGCGCTGGCCAGGACCGACCCCACAGTGCCGAAGCACGCCGGCCTGAGCTGCTTCTGCGTGCCGATGGACTCCCCCGGCGTCAGCATCAGCCCCATCCGGCAGATGACCGGGGACAGCGAGTTCTTCGAGGTGCGGCTGGAGGCCTGCGCGGTTCCGGAGGAGCTGCTCCTGGGCCGCCCCGGTCAGGGCTGGGAGATCGTCCGCGCCGTGCTGGCCTTCGAGCGCCGGGCCGGCTCGGGCGTGGGCGCCGCGCCGCCCGGCTCGGTCGTCGGCCGCGACATCAGCGAGCTGATCGACCGCTACCAGGGCCGGCTTGACCCGGTCGGCGCCGACGCGGTCGCCCGGCTGTACATCGAGAGCCAGCTGATCGAGCTCAACAACCGGCGCATCGCCGGGCTACGGGCGGCCGGCTCCCGCTCGCCGGCGGCGACCGCGCCGTTCAACAAGATCATGCAGGCCGAGCACACCCAGCGGCTGCAGCAGATGTTCCTCGACCTCGACGGGTTCGGCGCGGTCGCGGCCGACCCGGACGACGCCTGGACGGCCGGCAATTCCTGGGCCTTCCTGCGGGTCCAGGCCAAGACCATCGCCGGCGGGACCTCCGAGGTGCTGCGCAACCAGATCGCCGAGCGGGCGCTCGGCCTGCCCAGGGAAGACGACCCGTCCCGAAAGGTCCCCTGGCAGGACTTCCTCGCCGGCCTCGCCGGGTCCGCCGGGAACGGCGACGCCGCCGAAGGCGGCGGGGACGGAGGGGGTTCCCGGTGAGGCTCTGCGTCAACTGGCTGCCGGTCTCCCCGGACCTGACCAGGCGGCTGGCCGCCGCGGTGGAGCGGGCGGGGTTTTACGGCCTGGGCATCGGCGACTCGCCGAACTACGGCGAGCTCTACGCCGCCTGCGCCGACGCGCTGGCCGCGACGACGCGGATCAGCGTGATCACCAGCGTCACCAACCCGGTGACCCGGCACGTGTCCGTGCCCGCCAGCGCCGCCCGGACGTTCGCGGCCAGTTACCCCGGACGGTTCGTCCTGGGCTTCGGCCGGGGCGATTCGGCGGTGCGGACCTTCGGACTGCGGCCCGCGACCACGGCGGTGCTGGCCGACACCCTGCGACGGCTGCGGGCCGAGGTGCCGGCTACCCCCCTGCTCGTCGCGGCCAGCGGCCCGGTGACCGCGGCCCTGGCCGGCCGGCACGCCGACGGCGTCATCGCCGGGGTGGGGACCGACCCCGAGGCGGTCGCCGAGATTAGGGCGGCCGCAGGCCAGGCCGGGCCGGCATCCGGCACCGCTCCCCGTCCCGCCGCCGGAGTCTGGGCGTCGGTGCGCCTCGCCGTCGCGGATTCCCCGGCCGAGCTTGCCGCCTTGCGGGCCCGGCTGGTCCCCCGGGCGGTCAGCGCCTCGCACTTCGCGTTCAGCGGCGGGCTGGACGGCAAGCACGTCCCGGCCGCGTTCCGCGACGTGATGGCGGAGCGGTACGCCGCGTACGACTACGCCTGGCACGGCCGCTCGGGCAAGTCGCCCAACGCCGCCATGTTCGCGGACCGCCCGGACATCGAGGACTACCTGCTGAGCCGGTTCGCCGTGGTCGGGACTGCCGACGACTGCCGCCGCCGACTGGCCGGGCTGCACGGGCAGGTCGACGGGATCTTCCTCTCCCTGCTGTTCGAGGACGTGCTCGACCAGTTCGCCCGGGTGGCCGGGCTGTTCGGCCCCGGGGAACTCACCCGGACCGGGCCCGGGTCCGGTATTGCCGAGACCGGTGTTGCCGAGACCACTGTGGCCGAGACCGGTGTCGCCGGGGACAGTGTTTCTAGGGCCAGGGCCGCTGCGACCGGAAGGGCGGGCCAGTGCTGACGCCCAGCCCCGAGCTGCTGGACTACCAGGCCGAAGTGCGCCGGCTGCTGGCCCGCTCGTGGCCGCTGGCCCACTCGCGCGAGCGGCTCGACCACGGGCAGGTCGGTGACCCGGCCGCCTGGTCCGCGCTGGCGGGCCTGGGCGCCACCGGCCTGCTCGTGCCCGCGAACCTTGGCGGCGCGGGCGCGGGCGTGACCGAGGCCGCGCTGGTCAGCGAGGAACTCGGGCGCGTGCTGCTGCCCGTTCCGTACCTGTCCGCCGCGGTCACCGCGGCCCGCCTGCTCGCCGGGCTCGGTCCCGGCCCGGCCCGGGACGGCTACCTGGCCCGGATCGCGGCGGGCGGCACCGCCACCGTGGCCTTTCTCGACGACGCCGGCCGCTGGTCACCGGACCGGGTCGCGGTCCGGGCCGAGCCGGCCGGCGCCGGACGGTGGCGGCTGTCCGGCACCGCGCCGTTCGTGGCCGACGCCGGCGCCGCCGACTTCGTGCTCGTCATCGCCCGGGCACCGGACGGACTCGGGGTTTTCGTCGTCGAAGACGCCACTGCGCTAGACGCCCGCCCCCTGGCCTGCCTCGACCTCAGCCAGCCGGTCAGCCGGCTCGGCTTCGACGAGGTCACCGCGTCGCGGCTGACGGACGCGGCCGACGTCACCGCGCTCATGGCGGACGTAACGGCGGCCACGCTCGCCTGCCTCACCGCCTCGGCCGTGGGCAGCGCGGAACGCTGCCTCGAGCTCAGCACCGGGTACGCCAAGACCCGGGTGCAGTTCGGCCGCACCATCGGCTCCTACCAGGCCATCAAGCACCGCTGCGCCGACATGTTCACCCTGGTGCAGTCGGCCCGGTCGGCCGTGTACCACCTGCTCGGCCTGCTCGACGCGGGCGGCGGCCAGGGCGTCGGCGCCGGCGAGATCGCGCTCGCCGCGAGCGTCGCCAAGGCGCACTGCGCCGAGGCGTTCCTGCGCTGCGCCAGGGACACCGTGCAGATCCACGGCGGGATCGGCTTCACCTGGGAACACGACGCGCACTGGTACCTGCGGCGGGCGATGGCGCACGCCCACCTGCTCGGCGACGCCGCCTACCACCGCCAGCTGATCGCCCGGCACCTCGGCGTGGTCCGCAAGGAGGCCCCGTGACCAAGGAAGCCCCATGACCAAGGAAGCACAGTGACCAAGGAAACCCTGTGAAACGGACGATCTATCAGGAAGAGCACGTCGCCTTCGCGGAGGCCGTCGCGGCCTACCTGAAGGCGGACGTCGCGCCGCACGTCAGGGACTGGGAAGAGGTCGGCCTGGTGCCCCGGGAGACCTACCGGGCGCTGGCCCGGCTGGGCGCGCTGGGGATCCAGGTGCCGGCCGAGTACGGGGGCGGCGGGGAGACCTCCTTCCTCTACAACTGCGTGCTCACCGAGCAGGTCGCGTACGCCCGGGCCACGGTGGGCTCGCTGCGGGTGCACACCGACGTGGTGATGCCCTACGTCCTCGCGTACGCCAGCGACGAGCAGCGGCGGCGCTGGCTGCCGGGCATGGTCACCGGCGACCTCATGTCGGCCATCGCGATGACCGAGCCGGGCGCCGGCTCCGACCTGGCCGGCCTGGCCACGAACGCGACCAGGACCGCGGACGGCTGGCTGCTCAACGGGGCCAAGACGTTCATCACCGGCGGCAGCCAGGCCGACCTGGTCATCGTGGTGGCCCGGACCGCGCGGACGGAGAACCGCCGGGGCGGCCTGTCGCTGCTCGTGGTGGAGGACGGCATGCCCGGGTTCACCCGGGGGCGGCGCTTGTCCAAGCTCGGGCTGCTCGCCCAGGACACGGCCGAGCTGTTCTTCGACGACGTCCGCGTTCCCGCGGCCAACCTGCTCGGCGAGGAGGGGCAGGCCTTCGGTTACCTGAGCGGGAACCTGGCCCAGGAACGCCTGTCGATCGCGGTCAACGCGCAGGCCCAGGCGGTGGCGGCGCTCGACGTGACCGTCGACTACGTGCGCCAGCGCAACGTATTCGGTCAGCCGCTGGCGAGCTTTCAGAACACCAAGTTCGTGCTGGCGGGCCTGCGGGCCCAGGTCGGCGCGGGGCAGGCCATGGTCGACCAGGCGATGCAGCGGCACGAGGCCGGCGAGCTGTCCCCCGCCGACGCGGCGGCGGTCAAGCTGTTCTGCTCGGAGATGCAGGGCCAGGTCGTGGACGCGTGCCTGCAACTGCACGGCGGCTACGGGTACATCCGCGAGTTCGACATCTGCCGGTTCTACGCCGACGCGCGCGTGAGCCGGATCTACGGTGGCACCAGCGAGGTCATGAAGTCGATCATCGCCAAGTCCATGGGCCTGTAAGCGCCCGGCGCGGCGGCAGCGGTCCGGCGGCCGCGGGTTAGGGCCGGACGCTCAGTACCGGCTGCCCGTTATCCAAAAGGCATTTTTGCTGTTCACGCCCATAAGGCGCAGCAAAATTCGACTGAGCGAAAACATCTTTTGCTTAATGAAACTCCAAGTTAACCTGAGCTGACTTAGCCAGGTTCCAACTGCTAAGACAGCCAGCTCCCGGGCGCACGATCCGGCCGGCTGGGGGGTCAACGCATAACCATTGGAGGAAGGATGATCAGTCCACGGCGTTGTGCTCTGATCGCGGCAGCGGCCGGGTTGCTGATAACCACGGCGGCCTGCTCAGCGAGCAGCTCAAGCACCACTGGCAACTCAAGCACCACTGGCAACTCAACCAGCGCAAGCAGCGGCGCCGCCGCCGGGAGCGGGTCGGCCAGCGCCGCCCCGGCCAAGCAGCTTTCGCTCGCCTACGCCAACATCACCGACGCCAACCCGTCGCTCGCGGGCCTGGCCCAGCTGATCAAGTCGGCCGCCACCACGGCCGGCGACACCATGACCCTGTACAACAACAACGCCGACCCGAGCACGGCGACCTCGGTCGCCCAGCTGATGGTCAACGCCAAGCCGAACGTGATCCTGGACTGGCCGCCGTCGCAGCAGATCGGCACGTCGCTGAACGCCATCTTCAGCCGGGGCAGGGTCCCGTGCATCGCCGTGGACATCCCGGTCGGCAACTGCGCGCTGTTCTACCCGGACAACACCACGCTCGGCACCGAAACCGGCCAGGCGCTGGCCACGGTCATGAAGGCCAAGGGGTGGAACGGGTCGAACACCACGTTCGTCATCGCGCAGAACGCGGTCGTCGGCGACCAGAACGACGTCGAGCGGTCCGGCTACCTCGCGGTCGCCCACGCCATCTCCGGCTTCCCCACCCCGGCGCTGACCGCCATCACCGACAGCACCACCACGCTGAGCGCCTCGGCGATCCAGGTGAACACCGGCGACGAGATCGACCTCGCCTACACCGCGATGAAGAACGCGCTGCAGACGATCCCCGCGTCGCGGAACATCGTCGTCTACGGCATCACCGACGAGACCACGCTGGGGGCCTGGCGCGCGCTGAGCGGCGCGGGACGCAAGAACGTGCTGCTGGCCGGCAACGGCGGCGACACCACCGGGGTCGGGCAGCTGCGCACCAACCCGAACTGGGTGGTCGAGTCCTCGCCGTTCGTGCCGCAGTGGGGCGAGTACCTGATGGCCATGGCGCACGCGCTCGCGGCGGGCATGAAGGTGCCGGCGCAGACGCCGTCGCCGATCACCGTGTTCACGAAGGCGAACCTCTCGCAGTACTACGCGCCCGGGTCGACGACGGTGAAGCAACTGCCGCCGCTCTCGGCGCAGGACGAGTACCTCGCCGCCACCGGCATCCTGCAGAAGTTCGGCAACGTCTCCGGGCTGGGTTAGCGGACAGTGAGCGGCGGCCGGGCTGCGCGCAGCCGCCGCTCACGTCCGGCCCGACGGCCGGCGCGGAGGTCTCCCCGCGGGTGAGGCCACGGACCGTTCCGCTGGCTAGAACTGGTTTACCTTCACGAACCGGGCTGACCGGAAGGGACCCTCAGCGGCGCGGGCTCAGCGCAGCAGGGGCGACTTGGGCGGGCGGCCGTCCCCGCCGAGCAGCTGGGTCAGCCGCTGGGCCGCGGCCAGGATCTCGCGGGTGATGTCCGCGGCGTTGGACGGCGCCTCTTCGGAGGGAACCGAGACGCCGATCGCGCCGACCGGCGTGCCGCGCTGGTTGAACACCGGCGCGGCCGCGCCCCAGATGCCGGGCCAGCGGTCTCCGGTGCCGGTCGCGTAGCCGGCCTTGGCGACCGTGGTCAGCTTGCGGTAGAGCGCCTGCCGCTCGCGCGGCTGGAGCTGACCGCCGATCTGGTCGAGGACGGCCTCGACGTCCGGCTTGCGCAGCCAGGCGAGCACCGCGTGGCCGGTCACCGTGTCCAGGGCCGGGTAGTGGCCGCCGATCGGGATGTGCGTGCGGACCGGCTTGCTCGGCTCCGCGGTGCAGAGGTAGGTGAGCCAGCCCTGCTCGAAGACGGCGTAGACCGACGTCTCCTGGATCGCGCCGGTCAGCTCGGCCAGCGTCCGGTCGGCCGCCGCCGTGGGCGTGGTGGACCGGTTGACCATCAGGCCGAGCCGCCAGATCAGCATGGTGGCCTGCCACTTGCGGTCGCGGTCCTGGCCGACGAAGCCCTCGTCGCGGATCAGCCGCAGGGTGCGCAGCAGCGTCGGCGGCGTCAGGCCTGTCTTCGCCGACAGCTCGGAGAGCGTCTGCGGGCCGCCTTCGCATACCGCCACCAGCACTCGCAACGTGCGATTGATGGCACCGTCAGCCGCCACGCATTCCTCCCGGACAACGCAGGACGGGGCTTCACTGCCCCGCTGAACGAGCATCAGCCTAGCAGAATTTCACTCAGTAGAAAGCTCTTTTGCTTACTAAAACTCCGCGTTAGTCTTGGCTCACTTCGCGGCCCCGTCACCGGAGACAGGCCGCAGACCAGGAGGGGCCGGCATGGAGAAGCTGCTCGTCGCCGACCGGATCAGCAAGTCCTTCGGGCCCACGCGCGCGCTTCATGACGTCAACTTCGAGCTCTGCGGAGGAGAGGTCGTCTCCGTGCTCGGCGAGAACGGCGCGGGGAAGTCGACGCTCATCAAGATCATCAGCGGGGTCCTCGCCCCGGACAGCGGAACCCTGGTGATCGGCGGGAAGCCGCGGCGGTTCGCCCGCCCCCGCGACGCCATCGCCGCGGGCATCGCCTACATACCGCAGGAACTCGCCGTGGTGGGCAGCCTCACGGTCGCGGAGAACCTGGTCCTCGGCTCCTGGCCGTCCCGGCTCGGAATGACCACGCCCCGCGCCATCATCCGGCGGGCGAGCGAGATCTGCGAACGGGCGCAGATCGACCTGCCGCTGCGGCAGCAGGCGTCCACGCTCCGGCTCGGCGACCTGCAGGAGATCGAGATCACCCGGGCCCTGGCCAGGGACGCGCGGGTCATCTTGCTCGACGAGCCCACGGCGGCACTCTCGGAGGCCGAGTCCAGCCACCTCTTCTCGCTGATCAGGTCGCTGACGGCGCGCGGTGTCGGCGTCATCTTCGTCTCCCACCGGCTGGAGGAAGTCGCCGGGATCAGCGACCGGGTCTGCGTGCTGCGCAACGGGCGCACGGCCGCCGTCGTGGACGGCGGGTCCGCGAGCCACGCGGACCTGGTGCGCTACATGGTCGGCGACGCGCCCGCCGTCGAGCGGAAGCCCCGTCCGCCCGTCCAGGGCCCGCCCGTGCTCAGCCTGCGCGGCCTGAGCGTGCCGGGCCACGCCGGGGTGACCGGCATCAGCCTGGACGTCCGGCCCGGCGAGGTCGTGGGCGTCTACGGCATCCGCGGCTCCGGGGCCGCGACCCTGGCGGAGTGCCTGGGCGGCGAGCTGCGGCACCAGTCCGGCGAGCTTGAGGTCGGCGGCCAGACGGCCGCCCTCCCCCGCTCGCCGCGGGCGGCGGCCCGGCTGGGCATCGCGTACATCCCGCCCGACCGCAAGCGCGGCGGCCTGTTCCCCAACCTGTCGATCGGCGCCAACCTCGGCCTGGCCCACCTGCGGGCGGACAGCGCGGGCGGCTTCCTGCTCGCCGGCCGGGAGCGCGCCCGGGCCCAGGCCGTGCTGCGCGACTTCCACGTCGCCGCACGCTCTGAGAACCAGAACGCGATGACGCTGAGCGGCGGCAACCAGCAGAAGATCCTGGTCGGCGGGCGGCTGCAGAGCGCGCGGCGGCTGCTCGTCGCCCAGGAGCCGACCCGCGGGGTGGACATCGGCGCCCGCCGGGAAATCCACCAGCACATCAGGCGCTTCGCCGAGGCGGGATCGGCGGCGCTCCTGGTGACTTCGGATGTTGAGGAGGCGGTCGACATCAGCGACCGCGTCCTGGTGATCAGAAACGGCCGCCTGGTCGCGGAACTGGCCGGCGACCGGCTCAGCCAGTCCAGCGTCGTCGCCGCGGCGGCCGGAGAGCAGGGCACGGGAGCGGCAGCATGACATCTGAACCAATCAGCGGCGGCGTGGACATCATGGCCGGCGACGACCTCGCGCGGCAGCAGCCGTCGGCGCGCCGCCGCACCGTGCGCGGCCTGCTGGTGCGCAGCCTCGGCATCGGCCTGTTCCTCGCCGTGGTCCTGGTGTACTTCGCGCTGTCGACGAGTAACTTCCTCACGCCGTCGAACATCGCGGACATCCTCAGCGGGGTCGCCGTGCTCGGGATCGTCGCCATCGGGCAGACCGGCGTCATCGTCTCCGGCGGCTTCGACCTGTCGGTCGCGGGCGTGCTGCCCCTGGCCTGCGTCTTGTTCGTGCAGTTCTCCAATGGCGGCGCCTCGCTGCCGGTGGCGCTCATCGAGACGCTGGCCATCGGCGCGGGCGTGGGCATCGTCAACGCCGTGCTGATCGTCAACGCGGGCATCAACCCGCTGATCGTGACCCTGGCCAGCATGTCGGTCGCCGGCGGGGCCGCGTACACCATCACCAACGGCACCACGCTCGCGCTGACCAACGTCGCCAACGGGGACCTGGGCAACCTGGCGGTGGGCAGCCTGCCGTGGTACCTGTTCGTGTTCATCGCGCTGGCGGTCGTCGCCGCCGTGATCATGCGGTTCACCGTGTTCGGCCGGATCATCTACGCCCTCGGCGGCAGCCGCGAGGCGAGCGTCCTCGCCGGGATCCGGGTCAACCTGGTGATCACGGTCGTCTACGCGGTATCGGGCCTGCTGGCCGCGTTCGCCGGGGTAGTCACCGCCAGCCAGATCCTGGCCGGCTCGGCCGGCGTGGGCAGCACCACCGCCCTGACGTCGGTCGCCGCGGTGGTACTCGGCGGCGCCGCGCTGAGCGGCGGCAGCGGCGGCATCATCGGCACCGTCGGCGGCGTCCTGGTCCTCGGCTGCCTGTCCAACGGGCTGGCGCTGATGCAGGTGCAGAGCTTCTACGTCCAGATCATCACCGGCGTCGCCCTGATCGTGGCCGTCATGTTCAGCCGCCTGAGCCAGATCCTCTCGCGTTAGACATCGAGCCGGTTGGCGGCGGCGACGCGGCCGTACCAGTATCCGGAATCCTTGATCGTGCGTTCTTGGGTGCGGAAGTCGGTGTAGATCAGGCCGTAGCGCTCGGTGTGGCCTTCCGCCCACTGGAAGTTGTCCAGCAGGCTCCACGCGTGGTACGCGCGAACGCGGGCGCCGTCCGCTATCGCGCGGGCGAGCTCGGCGAGGACCTGGCGGCTGTAGTAGTCGAGGCCCTTCATGTTCGGCGCGCCGACACCCGTGGGCTGAATGCGCGGCCAGGAGACGGAGAAGCGGTAGCTCTTCAGGTTGAGCTGCCGGGCGAGCGAGATGTCCCCGGCGTAGCGGTGGTACTGATCACACGCGACGTCGCCGGTTACGCCGCCGCGTATCTTTCCCGGCGAATGGGCGAACCGGTCCCAGATGGACTCGCCCTTGCCGTCCTCATTCCACGCGCCCTCGACCTGGTAGGCGGCCGTCGCGGCCCCCCAGATGAACCCTTCGGGAAAGCACGCCTTCTGTATCTCGGCTTCCGGCACCGCTCCCGGCATTTCGGAGGCGGGCAAGAGTCCCGGAATTTCCCGGGCCGGGGCCGCGGCGCCTTCGCCGACGAGCGCGGTCCCTGCTGTCGCCGCGACAGCGCGAGCTAGCAGTTGACGGGAGGCCATCTTCCCTGCTTTCCCCGTCCCGGGCTACGCCTACCACCCGCCAGGTAACGTACCCGAGCAAACAGCTTCCCCCAGCCAACGGGCCGCTGAAGGTCTGGCTTTCGTGATCGCGGGTCATCCGCGGCGCATATAGCCACCGATGACCCGCGATCACGAGAAACGACGGCTGGCCAACCGGTCAAAACGGGGGCGCTTGGGCACAGCGTCTGGCTAACCACCCGGAGCGCTGTGACCCCCCGGATCAGCGGGGAAGCTGAGGAGGGCCAGGTCTTCTTCGGTGAGGCGCAGGGCGCCAGCGGCCACGTTCTCGGCCAGGTGCGCGAGGTTGCCGGTTCCGGGGATGGCCAGCACGTGGCTGCCCTGCGCCAGCGTCCAGGCCAGCCGGACCTGAGCAGGCGTCGCGCCGTGCGCGCGGGCGACGGCCAGGACCGGCTCCGGCTCGGCGTCCCGCTGACCGGACCGGGCCAGATCTGGGCCGCCAACATCGCGGTCGAGCCGGCCTGACACTGCCCGTGCCGCCACGCTGTTCCCCGTACTCGGGTGTCAGCGCTGGTTTCTCCTGAGTTGCTCGGTTTGCTGGCGACGGGCGGAAGCCACGCGACGGGGCGGCGGCCAGGGGGGCGGCGTCGAGGTCGCTGATCACCTGGCGTAGGCCTTCCGGGGTGATGGGCGTGTACCCGCTGGCGCCCTGCGCCCCGGGATGTTCCCCGTCGGGAAGCATCGTGACCGCGCCCGCGCAGTCGCGGCCGAATGCGGCGAGGATGCCGTAGGTGTCCACCGGGCGGACCCCGGCCAAGGCCGCCATCCTGGCCAGGGCGGGTCCCTCGGGCAGCATGTTCTCGAAGAAGTCCAGCCCGCGCAGGTCCCGCGGGCCGACCGGAGAACCGACCGGAAGCCCGACGGACAAGGCCGGGCTGCCCAGCCCCCACCGCTCGATCCCGTCCGCGTGCCACTCCATCCGGACACGGAACTCCGGCGCGGGCGTCAGCACTGCGACCGGCGTACCGTGCAGCCACGCGACCAGCCGGTCAGCCACGAGACGCTCTCGGCCTCACGATGACCTCGCAGCCGACAAAGCGGAGCACTCGCAGCGCATGGGTCAGCGAGCCGCCGAACTTGCCCCCCTCCAGGGACGACAGGTAGGACTGCCCGATACCGGTCGCCTCGGCCGCGTCTGCCTGAGTTACCTCCGCCGCCGTCCGGAAGTGCTTCAGCGCCGCGCCGAGGTCCCGCGAGGTGGTGACCAGGTACTCGTCACGTCGTATCACCATAGACCAATAATATCAGCGTATCAGTCTTTAGTGATATTGCCCTTTGGTGATATCGACCCTGGCCAGGTGATGCTTCGCTGGCGGTCTGCCGCGGGCGGTAGGGTCGCGGTTAGGGCCGGTGTCCAGGACCGCGATGCGTCCGGGCGGCAACCGTCCCGCCGATTCGGTTGCCGCCCGCAATGATCGGATAACGCGAAAGGCTAGAGGCCCTGCGCGGCGCGGTACTTTTCGACGATGTCCCCCGGCACCCGGCCGCGCTCCTTGATGTCGATGCCCTGTTCCTTGGCCCACGCGCGCACCGCGGTGATGTCAAGGGAGGCGGCGCGGCGGGCGGCACCACGCGGCGCGCGGCGAGTAGCGCCGCCCACCTTACGGGCGTGGCCGACGTACTTGGCGAGGGATTCGCGCAGTTCCTTGCTGTGACCTTCGTTCAGGTCAATCTCGTATTCGGCACCGTCCAAGGCGAACCGGACCGTGCCGTGGGCTGCGCTGCCGTCGAGGTCGTCAATGAATAGAGTCTGGATTTGCTGGGCCACGGACACTCCTGTAGTGGGAAGTCGCCTTTACAGCGCAGTGTAACCCATCAAGGATACAAGTAGCGAAGCGACGTGCCTTGGGCATTGCGGACGATTCGCTTACACGCCCCTTGACGCTCCGCAAAACTCACAGGCTTCTCATAGCTGTCTTCCAGACAAAGACCAGGCGAGATGATTTCCATCACCGAAAATCCACCCGCGGGGCCCGCGATCTACGGTTCGGCCTTCTGAGTGCCGACGGCTGAGCAGGGCATACCTCAAGAAACCCGGCCGACCCTGAGGCTCGTCCGGGACCGAGCGCATCCAGGCGAGACATACGCCATAACGCCAATCGGCCCAACACTCACTCTGCCATACCAGTTTACCGGTCCCCGGTACGGGACGGCCCGCTCGGTGTCGCCGCGAGGATAGTAGTACGCGTATACGGGCCGCACGCCATCAGTAGACTTCGCGCTACGGAAAGCACACGCATATGTCCGGTTGCGTGGTCCGCTTGATGATCGGTCGATACCTGGCTAGGC
>DAHWEX010000714.1 GCA_027326205.1 Actinomycetota bacterium | reverse complement strand
ATCTGCCTGCAGATGCTGCTGCGCGGCCGCAACACTGTCGGGTACACCCCCTACCCCGCCGCGGTGACCGAAGCGTTCGTCGCGGAGGCGGCGGCGACCGGCATCGACATCTTCCGCATCTTCGACGCCCTCAACGACGTCGGCCAGATGCGCCCGGCGATCGACGCCGTCCGCGCGACGCCGACGGACGTCGCCGAGGTCGCGCTCTGCTACACGGGGGACCTGTCCGACCCGGGTGAGCGGCTCTACACCCTCGACTACTACCTCCGGCTGGCCGAGCGGATCGTGGCCGCGGGCGCGCACGTGCTGGCGATCAAGGACATGGCGGGACTGCTGCGCGCGCCGGCCGCCCGGACCCTCGTCACGGCGCTGCGCGAGCGGTTCGACCTGCCGGTCCACCTGCACACGCACGACACCGCGGGCGGCCAGCTCGCGACCTTGCTCGCCGCCATCGACGCCGGGGTCGACGCGGTCGACGCCGCCAACGCCGCCATGTCCGGCACGACCAGCCAGCCGCCGCTGTCGTCCCTCGTGGCGGCCACCGACTACTCGCCGCGCGAGACCGGCCTGTCGCTGCGGGCCGTGTGCGACCTCGAGCCGTACTGGGAGGCCGTCCGCCGCCTGTACGCGCCGTTCGAGGCGGGCCTGCCCGCCCCGACCGGCCGCGTCTACCGCCACGAGATCCCCGGCGGCCAGCTTTCCAACCTGCGCCAGCAGGCCACCGCCCTCGGCCTCGGCGAGAAGTTCGAGCAGATCGAGGACATGTACGCCGCCGCCAACGGCATCCTCGGCAACATCGTGAAGGTAACCCCGAGCAGCAAGGTGGTCGGGGACCTCGCGCTGCACCTCGTCGCGGTCGGCGCCGATCCCCGCGACTTCGCCGCCGATCCCGGCAAGTACGACATCCCCGACTCCGTCATCGGCTTCCTGTCCGGCGAGCTCGGCGACCCGCCGGGCGGCTGGCCCGAGCCGTTCCGCACCCGGGCCCTGGCCGGCCGTACCCCGCGCGTGCTCGACACCGAGCTCACCAGCGCTCAGGAAGAGGGCCTGCGCACCGGCCGCCGCCGCACCCTCGACCGGCTGCTGTTCCCCGGGCCGACCCGCGAGTTCGAGGAGTCGCGGGCGAAGTACGGCGACCTGTCGGTGCTCGGCACCGCCGAGTTCCTGTACGGGCTGCGGCCCGGGCGGGAGCACCGCGTCACCATCGAAGAGGGCAAGACGCTGCTCATCGCCCTGCAGTCGGTCGGCGACGCCGACGACCGCGGCATCCGCACGGTCATGTGCACGATCAACGGCCAGCTCCGCCCGGTCCCCGTCCGCGACCGCTCGGTGGAGCCCGACGCGCCCGCCGCCGAGAAGGCCAACCCGGGCGTCCCCGGGCACGTCGCCGCTCCCTTCGGCGGCAGCGTGACCCCGGTCGTGGCGGTCGGCGCCCAGGTCGCCGCGGGGGACACCGTCGCCAAGATCGAGGCGATGAAGATGGAAGCCTCCATCACCGCCCCGGTCGCCGGCACCGTCACCCGCATCGCCCTGGCCGGTACGGCCCAGGTCGACGGCGGCGACCTGATCCTGGTGCTCTCCTAGAGCCGGGTCGCGCCCGCTAGACGTAGAGCTGGCCGAGGCTGACGAGGAGGACGCGGGACGCGCAGTACCCGGGGTCGCTGGTCGCCCTCTTGCGCTGAGCTTCAGCCTCCAGCTACCAGCGCCGCACGCCGAGCGGGGTTCGTCAGCCGAGGCCGAGGCCGCGGCGTCCCGTGGCGTTGAGGTCGCCGGGCTGGAAGCGGTCGGGCCAGGTGCGCTCGTAGTGCTCGGCCGGGAAGTCATCCGGGCTTGAGCCGGTGCGGAGCGCCTCCCGGACGCTGGCCGCGTACCGCTCGTTGCGCGGGCACCAGGGGGCGGCCGGGATGTACATGACGTTGCCCCAGCCCTGCTGGTCCGTGACGGGGGCGACGGAATGGACCATGTCGCAGTGCCACCAGACGGAGTCGCCGGCCCGGACGTCGGGGATGCCGCTGAGGGCCGCCAGGAGCAGGGAGTGCCACCGCTCGCTGGCGGGGAACGCCTTGCTGACGGCGACGCCGCACATGTCGCCGGCGGGCACGTCGGCGAGCAGCGGCCGGAGCATGAGGTAGGCCATGGCGCCCGGGATCGGGACGGTGTGCAGCACGCCCTGGTCCCGGTCCATGTCGGACAGCGCGGTCCAGCCCTGGAAGGTGCGGAACGCCGAGCACATCGTGGTGCCGGGGTACTGAGGGCCGGCCGTCCGGTGGGCGGCGTCCCACGGGTCGTACTGCTCGACCGTGCCGTCGAACAGGTGCCGGAACGCCTGCTGGTTCTCCGGCGTCATCCACAGGTCGAGGGTGCCGGGGTCGAGGTGAGCGCCCAGGCCGCCGGAGTCGGTGCCCGGCGGCCTGCGGCGGATCCGGTCCGGGTAGAGCGAGTCGCGGTCCGGCTCGAACCACCGCGTGCCCGCCGACTCGTGCTTCCACTGGCCGTTGAGGAAGGCCTGGACGCGGGCCATCCGGTCGCTCTGCCGGGCCTGCATCTGGGGCGGCGACCAGTAGACGGGATAGATCTCCGGCCGGGAGCCGACGCTGGAGAAGAAGTCGTCGCCCGGGCCGCGGTAGCTCTCGAAGAAGCCGTTGCCCTCGACGTAGCGGACGATCCCGCGGTCCCAGGACTGGGCCTGCTCGCGCGGGAAATGCCCGCGGACCACCAGGCAGCCGCGGCGGCGCAGCAGCGCCAGCGCCCGCGGCGGCACCGTCCCGGCCGCGATGTCGGCGTAGTCGATGACCGGCCAGACCTCCTCGCCGCGGTCACGGGCGGCCGCGATGTCCGCGACCTCGGCCTTAACCTGCCGCTCGACGACTGCGAAGACCTCCGCCACCGACCGGCCCGAGGCCTCGATGCGCGCCCGGATCGCCGACTTGACCTGGGCGACGGCGGCCGGGAGATCGGACGGCGGCTCCGGCCAGTGCGGCAGTGCGGGCAGGGCGGCGGGCTGAACTGGCATGGCCTGCTCTTTCTAGGAAAGACTCTTTACTTGGAAAGAGTGTAGGCAGGCGCCGACTTTCAAAGCAAGAGTCCTTACTAGAATCATGGCGTGACTCACGAGGAGACCGCCAGGCCGTCGCTCGGCCTGCTCCGGACACTGACCGACGAGCACGTGCTGCGCGCCCTGATGCGCCGCCGGCGGCTCACCCGGGCCGAACTCGCCGCCGAGACGGGCATCTCCAAGCCGTCGGTGGGCGAGAGCGTGCGCCGGCTCACGGAGACGGGCCTCCTGGCGGACACCGGCGAACGGACGCCCGGCGGGCGCGGCCGCGGCCGAGTCGGCTCCTACTACGCGCTGACCGAAGGCACCGGCGGCGCGCTGGCGGTCAGCATCGCCCCGGAGGGCGTCACGGCCGAACTCGTGGACGCCTACGGGGATACCGTGTCCCGGGCGGAGGCGAAGATCGGCCGGCCGGCCCGACCGGAGCAGGTGAGCGCAGCCCTCCGGGCGGCGGCCGCCGACGTCACCCGCGGTGCCCGGCCGGTCCCGCGGGCGGCAGTCGTCAGCGCGGCCGGCCCGGTCGACCGGGCCTCCGGGCGGCTGGTGCGGCTGCCCGACGAGCCCTTCATCCTGGGCGACCTCGACGCCGCCGCGGTACTGCGGCCGCTGGTCGGCGGGCCGGTCGCGGTGGACAACGACGTGAACTGGGCGGCGCGGGCCGAGCGGGACAGTGCCGAACGGGACGGGGCGGACCCGGCCCCGGGCGGCGAGTTCGCCTACCTGTTCCTGGGCGAGGGACTCGGCGCGGCGATCGTCAGCAACGGCGAGGTCGTCCGCGGGCACGCCGGCCTGGCCGGCGAGATCGCCCACGTCATCACCCCCGGCCCCGGCGGCCGGCCGGTGCCGTTCATCGACGTCTTCGGCGCGCTCGGCCTGCGCCAGCCCGGCTCCACCGCGATCGACGACCGCCGCCTGCTCGCCGGAACCGCCGGCGACGGGCCGGCGGCGGCGTCCACCCGGAACGTCCTGGCGCACGCGACCGCCGGGGTGCTCGCCGCGCTGATCGCGCTCGCCGACCCGGGGCTCGTCATCATCGGCGGACCGTGGGGGCGCCAGCCTGCCCTGCTGGCGTCCATCGCCACGGCCGCCGCGGCCCTCCCCCGGCGGGTTCTGCTGCGGCCGGCCGCCGTCGCCCGCGAGCCGTCCCTGGCCGGCGCGCGGGCCGAGGCCCTCCGCCTGCTGCGGATCGCGATCATCGATGCCGCCCGGGACCGGGCCGGCCCGCTGCCGCGGGCTGAGTCTTCCTGAGAGAAGCCGCTAGCCGCTGGCCTGGACGCGCCGGCAGAAGATGCCGGCGAAGACCCGGATGGCCTCGCGGTCGTCGGCGGTGCGCCACAGCACGGCGAGCTGACTCGGGGACAGGCAGGCGACCGGGCGGCACATCACGTCTTCACGCTGGCAGAGCCCGGCGTTGCCCGCCGCGAGGAGCGCCGCGCCCGCGCCCGAGGCGACGGCCCCGAATATCTCCTCGGCCGTTTCCGCCGCGGCGGCGACCCGGGGCGGCGACGTACGCTCGGCGGCCGCCAGCCAGAATTGCCGCAGCGGAACTCGGAGTGAGCAGGCTGGTCGTTTACCCGTTGCCCTTGCAAGACCCCGACGACGTCGCGCGGTTCCTCGAACGGCACGCCGCGCTGCCGCGCTGAAGCCAGGCAACGGCCCCCCAGGGAGCCGGCCGCCGGCTGGGGCAAGATGGGCACATGATCAACATCGACGGGCACCGCGTCTGCGGTGTCGGGCTCGGGACAGCGCCGCTCGCGTTTCGCGGCGAGAGCGACGCGGAGGCGGTGGCGACCGTGCGGGCCGCGCTGGACGCCGGCGTCGGGCTCATCGACACCGCCCTCGCGTACACCCGGCCGGACGTCGAGTCGTATGCCGAGCGGATCGTGGCGTCCGCGCTGCGGGGCGCGCCGGGCGAGCGGCCCCTGGTGGCGACCAAGGGCGGGCACTGGCGCGACGGCGACCGCTTCCCGGTCGACGGGCGGCCCGGCACGCTCCGCGCGCACTGCGAGATCAGCCTGCGGACGCTCGGGACCGACCGGCTCGACCTGTACTTCCTGCACCACGTGGACCCGGCGGTCCCGCTGGCCGAGAGCGTGGGCGCGCTGGCCGACCTGCGCCGGGAGGGGAAGATCGCGGCCCTCGGCCTGTCCAACGTGACCCTCGCCCAGCTCGACGAGGCGGCCGCGA
>DAHWEX010000705.1 GCA_027326205.1 Actinomycetota bacterium | reverse complement strand
GGCGCCGTGTGGTGCCAGGACCCCTCTACGCGTTACAGAGAGGTGCTATGACAGCAGGCGACTCCTTCGGCCGACTCGACGACGACGACTATCCCGCCTACACGATGGGCCGGGCCGCCGAGCTTCTCGGCACCACCCAGGGCTTCCTCCGCGCCCTCGGCGAAGCCCGCCTGATCACCCCGCTGCGCTCGGAAGGCGGCCACCGCCGCTACTCCCGCTACCAGCTCCGCATCGCGGCCCGCGCCCGGGAACTAGTCGACCACGGGACCCCCATCGAGGCCGCCTGCCGCATCATCATCCTCGAAGACCAGCTCGAAGAGGCCCAGCGCATCAACGCCGAGTACCGCCGCGCCGCCCAGTCCACAGACCCGACGACCGCCACCTGAACAGGCGCGGCACCGGTCGGCTACTGCCTCCGTACCCTGCCCGTTGCCACCCGGCCCGGCGCGGATGCCGGACTCGCGCCGCTCAGCCGTCACCTCGGGGAAACCCGGCTTGGCAACGGCGCAAGCCGGGCTCCGGCTCCTGACGCTGGGGTGGGATCATGTGCGTGAGCTTCGCGGGCCTGGCGGCCCTGGGCACGGTCCAGCGAAGGAGCAGCGTGATGCGGCAGCGGCGCAGCGGGCAGGTCAGCGGGCCCGGAAGTCAGGTACGGTACAGGCTGGTGCCCCGGGCGGTCCTCCGGGGCGCTGAGCGGGTCTGGCGTGACCTGCGGTTCAAGGACCTTTACCAGAGCGGCAAGGACTTTGAGCTCATGGGCCGGTCCATGAGCTTTGCGGCCCTGGCCCTGCTGACCGTGTTCCCGCTGCTCGTCGTCGTCGCCGCGGCCAGCGCGGCCACTCATCACGGCGTGGCCGAGTGGGTGGTGTACGGCATGGGCCTGACCGGCTCTTCAGCCCGGGCGGTGACGGCGCTGTTCTCGGCGCCGGCCAGGGTGCTGAGCACCACGAGCGCGTTCAGCCTGGTGCTGCTGGCCGTCTTCGGGATGTCGTTCGCGGGCAGCGTCCAGGCCGGGTTCGAGAAGATCTGGGACCTGCCCGCCGCGCCGTGGCACCGGTACTGGCGCCAGGTGGTGTGGCTGGCCGTCCTCCTCGGCTACATTTACGCGGCGGCCACGGTCGGCGCGCCGGCCAGTCGCGGGCCGGCCGAGACAGTCATCCGGGTGCTGGTGGCGGTCGTGCTCGGCCTCGCCTTCTTCTGGTGGGGTCCCCGCTTCCTGGCCGGGGGCCGGGTGCCGTGGCTGGCAGCGGCGCCCGGCGCCGTGATCACCCTGGCGCTCCTGGCCGGCCTGCGGGTTTTCTCAGCCCTGGTCTTCCAGCCGCTGGTCGTCACGAACGCGGTCACCTACGGGGCGCTGGGCACCGTGCTGGTCGTGCAGTCGTGGCTGATCGGCGTCGGCTGGGTCGTGTACGGCGGCCAGCTGTCCAGCCGCTGGTTCCATGAGGCATGGCTTCAGGCCGGGGCGGCCAGTCGCCGCGGGCACGGCCAGTCAGGCGGCGGGCAGGCCTCCCGCAAGCAGCCAGGCGCTGGAAAGAGCGGGCCGGCCGGCGCGGGCGCGGGCACACCGCCTGGGTAGGGCGAAGACCTGCCGATCTGTCGCGCAGCGGCACGCCACCGTGAGTCATCCAGTGCCGCTGGACAGCGCGCCTGCGGGGATCGCATGCTGTCGGCATGCCTGACACGCTGCCGCTGGCCGGTGCACCCTGGTGGCCACGCGGGCGCTGGCGGGCAGCGGATCCGATGGTTCCTCCGGAACGGTCGGCTGAGCTGCGATGCGCTGGCCGGCGTCGGGCAGTTCGTACAGGTCGGCGAAGCAGGCGAGGTTCTCGGCCACGGTCAGCCGCCGGTACGGGCCCTGCGACTCGGGCATGACCGAGATGCGGCGGCGGATCGCGGCGCCGTTGCCGGGCGTGGCGCTGGCCGCCGGGAGGCGTCATTCGGTCGGTGGCCGCCGGGACGGGACCGTTCTGGCCATGGGGAACAACGCCGCCGGCGAATGCCGTGTCGAGCGGTGGGAGGACGTCGTCGCCGTGGCAGCGGGCAATGTCCATACTGCGGCCAACACGGGAAGGTCTCACACGGTGGGACTCCGGTCCGACGGCAGCGTGCTGGCCACGGGGTGGAACGGCGACGGCCAGTGCGATGTCGCCGCCTGGCGAGACGTCACCGCCGTGGCCGCGGGCTGGCGCTTCACGCTCGGGCTTCTCGCGAACGGCACCGTGCTGGCGGTCGGCCGGACATCAGAAGGGCAGTGCGACGTGCGGTCCTGGCGCGAGATGGTGGCCCTGTCCTGCGGTGACTGGCATTCAGCCGGAGTCCGGGCGGACGGCTCAGCAGTGGCCGCGGGAATCAACCGCCGGGGACAGTGCGCCGTTGACGGCTGGAGCGATCTCACCGCCGTCGCGGCCGGGTACCTGCACACCGTCGCTCTCAGACGCGACGGGCGGGTCCATGCGGCCGGGGACCGGACCACCGGAGCATGCGACGTCGGTGAGTGGGAGGACGTGGTGGCGCTGGCTGCGGGCAGCTACCACACCGTCGGGGTCACGGCGTCCGGATGGGTCCGCGCAGCCGGAGACAACCGCCGCGGGCAGTGTGACGTCGGCGACTGGCAGGACATCGTCGCGGTGGCAGCGGGCTCCACTCACACCCTTGGCCTGCGCGCCGACGGCACGGTCGTAAGTACGGGAAACAA
>DAHWEX010000704.1 GCA_027326205.1 Actinomycetota bacterium | reverse complement strand
TGCAGGAGGCCGGGGCGCGGCGGTTCGGCGAGATCGGCGACACCGCGCGGGCCGGGCTGACCGAGATGCGGCGGCTGCTCGGCGTGCTCCGCGAGGACGCCGCGGCCGCCGAGCCCGCTGTTCCCGCTGTGCCCGGCGCCGGCGCGGGCGGTCCGGCGCCGGGCGGCGGGGCGCTCGCTTTCCTGGAAGCACGCGGTTCCCCGGAAACACGGGCGGCCTTGGGAACTCCGGCGGCCGCGGAGACCCGGACGGCCGGGAAGACCCCGGCGAGCCGGCATCCGCAGCCGGGGCTCGCCCAGCTCACCGAGCTGGTCGACGCGGCCCGGGAGGCTTCGGTGGCCGGGACGCGGCTGATCATCTCCGGACCGGTGGCGCCGCTTGACCCCGGCGTCGAGCTCGCCGCCTACCGGATTGTCCAGGAGGCGCTCACCAACGCCAGGCGGCACGCCCAGGGAGCGGCGGTCGACGTCGAACTGCGGTACGGGACCGGCACGCTGCGGCTGCGCGTGCGGGACAACGGCCCCGGGCCGGTGACGCCACCGGAGGCGAGCGGCCTCACCGCGAACGGGCTCACGGCAGCCCGGCTCACCCCGGGCGGCAAGCCGGCGGGCGGGGTCACACCCAGCGATGTGACAGCGGGCGGCCTTACGGCGGCCGGCGGGTTCCCGGGTGAAACCGGTGGCGGGGCGCGGGCTCACCGCGACCGGGCGGCCGGAGGCCACGGACTGCTCGGGATGCGGGAGCGGGCGTTCTCCGTCGGCGGCGCGCTGTACGTGGGCGCGGCTCCCGGCGGCGGGTTTCTCGTCGAGGCGGTGCTGCCCAGTGAGCCGGATCCGGTGCGGGCGGCCCGTCCGGCCACGGCGGGGGCACCGAGCGTGCCAACCAGGACGAGAGGCGGCCGGTGAGCGCGGAGACGACCGGAATCGTGGTCGCGGACGATCACGAGGTGGTGCGGGCCGGGTTCGCGGCGCTGCTCGACACGCAGCCCGACTTCCACGTGCTCGGCACCGCGGCGGACGGCGCCGAGGCGGTGCTGGTGTGCCAGCGAGTGCGGCCGGACGTGGTGCTGATGGACATCCGGATGCCCGGCACCGACGGGATCGCGGCGACCGCGCGGCTCGCCGCCCTCGCCGACCCGCCGAAGGTGCTGATCTTGACGACGTTCGACCTGGACGAGTACGTCTTCGACGCGCTGCGGGCCGGGGCCAGCGGCTTCCTGCTCAAGGACGTGACCGCCGAGCGGCTCTTCGAGGCGGTGCGCGTGGTCGCGGCCGGCGAGGCGCTGCTCGCCCCGGCCGTGACGCGGCGGCTGATCAGCGAGTTCGCGCGGCTGCGACCGCAAGGCGCGGCGGGCTTGCCTGGGCGCCCCGCGGCGCTCGCGGCGCTGACGCCCCGGGAGACCGAGGTGCTCCGCCTGGTCGCCGAGGGCCTGTCGAACACGGAGATCGGGGGCCGGCTCGTGGTCACCGAGGAGACCGTGAAGACCCACGTGAGCCGCATCCTGGCGAAGCTCGGACTGCGTGACCGGACCCAGGCGGTGGTCCTCGCCTACGAAACCGGCCTGGTCGTGCCGGGCCGCTAGTGGTCCCCGGCCGCTGCGGGAAGGCCGCCTGCGGGGCCCGGGCGGAACCCGCGTTCGCGGACGGGTGCGGCTCGGTGCGGGCGGTTACCCGCGGCGCGGGGCGGTTGGCGGGCGGGGCGGTTGGCGGGCGGCGGAAAGGTCAGCACGGACCGTTCGGGATGATGACCTTGATCCCCTGGGCGGCCAGCACCTTCTTGGCGATCGCGCCGAGTTGGGCGAATTCTTCGTCGCTCAGCGTGCTGACCAGCAGTTCGCGGACGGCTTCGACGTGGCCGGGAGCGGTTTGCCGTACCTTGTCCAGGCCCGCGTCGGTCAGCACGGCGTTGATCCCCCGGCCGTCCCCCGGGCCCTGCTCGCGGCGGACCCAGCCCCTGGCCTCAAGGCGGCTGACGACATGGCTCAGCCGCGACAGGGAACTGTTGGCCGTCGCCGCGAGTTCGCTCATCCGCAGCGTGCGACCGGGTGCCTCCGACAGTCCGGACAGCACGAGGTAGTCGAACTGGGTGATGCCCGCGTCCTTCTGCAACTGGGCGTCCAGCGCCGTCGGCAGTCGCAGCAACAGGGCGACGAACGGCCGCCAGGCCGCCTGCTGCTGCTCGCTGAGCCACTCCACAGCCTTATTCTAAGGCTTTTGGTTGATGCTTCAATAACGACTTGCCGACTCGGCGGTTCGGACATATAGTTGAAGCATCAACTTTGTTCTCGTGTCTGGAGGCGGACCGCATGGCCGGGCGCTCGATCTTTGACCCGCTGGTTCCCGCCGGGGCGTACGACGCGTTCGTGGTGGACGCCGCGCCCAGGTCCGCGGCGCAGCGGCCGTGGGAGCCGTCGGACGGGCCACTGCCCGCCCTGTACCTCGGGCACGGCGCGCCGCCACTGCTTGACGACGCCGAGTGGATGGCGCAACTGGCCGCCTGGACGCATGCGATGCCGAAGCCGCGGGCCGTGCTGATCGTCTCGGCGCACTGGGAGGCGGCGCCGCTGATGCTGTCCGCGCCCGCGGCGGCGACCCCGCTGGTGTACGACTTCGGCGGGTTCCAGCGGCGGTACTACACGCTGACCTACCCCACGCCGGACGCCTCGGCGCTCGCCCGCGAGGTCGCGTCCCTGATGCCCGACGCCGCCCCGGCCCACCAGCACCCGTCGCGCGGCCTCGACCACGGCGCGTGGGTGCCGCTCAAGGTCATGTACCCGCTGGCGGACCTGCCGGTCCTGCAGCTGTCGATCCCGACGTCGGACCCCGACGCCCTGCTCGCGCTCGGCGCCCGGCTGCGGCCGCTGCGCGAGTCCGGGGTGCTGGTCATCGGGTCGGGGTTCCTCACCCACGGGCTGCCGTTCCTGACCTCGGCGATGATCACCGGCGGCCTCGTGCCCGGCTGGTCGTCCGAGTTCGACCAGTGGGCCGCCGAGGCCCTGGCCCGCGGCGACGTCGCGTCGCTGGCCTCGTTCCGCACGGCGCCCGGCATGCCGTACGCGCACCCGTCGGCGGACCACTTCCTGCCGCTGTTCGTGACCCTCGGCGCGTCGTCGGACCCCTCAGCGCCTGTCTCGACCGTGATCGACGGCTACTGGATGGGCCTGGCGAAGCGTTCCTTCCAGGTGAGCTAACCGACTAGGGTTCGGCGAGGAACGCGCGGACCCGGGCGACGTACTCGGACTTGTCGTAGCCCGCCACGTAGGCGCTGGCGGTGCGGACCGGGTCGCCGAAGAAGTAGTACTCATACAGGGCCTGGCGGCTGGCGAACGCGGACGCGCAGGTGTCCCAGACGAGGCGGAAGAGCCGGACCCGGTCCGCGCCGTTCAGCGCGGCGGCCTGCAGGTAGGTGTCGATGGCCGGGGCGGCGGCCCCGCTGAGATCCGCCTCGGTCGGCGTGGCCATCAGCCCGGAGGCGCCGAGCTTGCGGAGGATCTCGGGGAACCGCTGGTACAACTTCGGGTAGAGGTTGCGGGCGGTGTTGAGCGGCGGCCAGGCCGGGGTCAGCACCCCGTAGGCGTTGACCGCCGCGTCGGCCTCGGCCGCGCGGCGCAGCGCCCGCAGCGTCTCCAGGGTGGTGATGATCTCCGCGAGGTCGGCCTGGACGTGCTGGAACTGGCCGATGCCGATCGCCTCGGTGAGCAGCGTCGTCAGGCCGAGGATGTACTCGGTCTTGGCCGTGGTGCGGGTGACGACCTGGTGGGTCATGTGCTGCAGGGCGTCCGTGGCCGTGTAGAAGCCGTTGCAGGCCTCCGGGTCGCCCAGCGTGAAGCAGCGCTCGTACGGGACGTGCACGTCGTCGAAGATCACCACCGCGTCCGACTCGTCGAACCGCGAGCCCAGCGGGTGGTCGAAGTGCGAGCGGCCGTAGTCGAACGGCTCGCGGGCGATGAACGTAAGCCCCGTGGCGTCCACCGGGACGGCGAAGGCGAACGAGTACGGCTTGTCCTCCGGGGTGCCGCGCAGCACGGTCGAGGGGAACACCAGCAGTTCGTCGGCGAACGGGCCGATGGTGGCCAGCATCCGCGCGCCGCGCACCACGATGCCGTTGTCGTCCTCCCGGACGACGCGCGCCATCAGCGCCCCGCCGGCCTGCTGGCTGGCGGCGAGGGCCCGGTTCGCCTGGGGCGGGATGAGGGTGTGGGTACACAGGAGGTCTTCCTCGCGCACCTTCTCGTAATAGGCGACGATATTGCGGGAAAAGGCGGTATCCGTCTGGCCGAACCAGTCGGCGGCCGACGCCAGCGCCATCAGCGCGCTGTTCAGGTAATCCCCCGTCCGGCCAAGCATGCCCAGCGACCGCTGCGCCCAGACCTCGAACGCCTGCCGCCGCTTGATCAGGTCAGCGGGCGTGCGCGGGATCAGGAACGAGGTGGCCACGGGCTCGCCGCCGGCCGGCGAGGGGTAGGTCAGGATGTCCCGGTACCGCGGGTCGTGCTGCATGTCGAACAGCCCGGCGTACGTCCGCACCACGTTCGCGAACGCCGGGTGCGCTGCCACCCCGCCGATCAGGGTCTCGCCCTGGATCTCCACGTGCGTCCTGGCGCTGGCCAGTCGGTCAAGGAATTCCGCGCCGGTCCGTGCGGGCATGTTCACGCTCCTTTTCGAATTCCCAAGGAACGTAACGCGCCGCGCGCCCCGGCGACAACCGCCCGGCCGGCTTGCCCGGCCGGCTTGCCATCTGAGCACCGGAATGGTTGCCTGTTTCCGTGAAGGCGGAGTGAGGAACAAATCAGCGGCGGAGTGGGTGTCCTACCTGCTCGAGCCGAAAAACTGGATCATCGTCACCACGCTCGCCGTCGGCTGGCACGCCGACCGGGCGGCCGGGCTCGGCTGGGGCGTGCTGGCGGCGCTGTTCGCCGGGGTTATCCCGATGATGTTCATCAGCCGGGGCGTCCGGCGCGGGCAGTGGGCCGACCGCTACGTCGGCGCGAAGCGCGCCCGGCTCATCGTCCTCGGCTTCATCATCGCGTCGGTCGGGGCCGGCCTCGCCCTGCTGGCGGCCCTCGGCGCTCCCGGCGAACTGTCCGGCTACGTCGGCTGCATGCTCGTCAGCGTCGCCGTGCTCGCCGCGATCACCACGCTGTGGAAGATCTCCATCCACTGCGCGGTCGCCTCCGGGTCCGTGACGATCCTCGTCCTGCTCTTCGGCCCGTGGGTGGCGCCCGCGTACCTGCTGGTCGCGCTCACCGCCTGGTCCCGGGTCGTGGTGCAGGACCACACGGCCGCGCAGGTGATCGCGGGCTCCGTCCTCGGCGCGGCCGCCGCCCTCGCCACCTATGCCCTCATCCCGCATTAGCGGGGGCGGGGGTATTCCCCGGGGAGAGTTACAGCGTCCAGATGCGGGCGGTTTCGTCGGTGCTCGCGGTGGCCAGCTGACGCTCGGTGGGGCTGAAGGCGAGGGAGCTAACCGCACCCATGTGGCCCTCCAGGATGCGGGCGCACTTGCCGGTCGAGGACTCCCACAGGCGGATCGTCGTGTCCGAGCTGGCGGTGGCGATCAGCTTCCCGTCCGGGCTGTAGGCGACCACGAAGGCGGAGTCGGTGTGGCCCTCCAGGGTGCGGATCGGCGCGCCGGTGGCGGCGTCCCAGATCCTGACGGTCGCGTCCTCGCTCGCGGTGGCGACGACGCGCTCGGCCGGGCTGAACACGATCGACCACACGGTGTCCGCGTGACCGTTGAGGATGCGCAGGCAGTTGCCGGTCGCGACCTCCCACAGCCGCGCGGTGCCGTCGAAGCTCGCGGTGGCGATGAGCGCGCCGTCTGGGCTGAAGGCCACGGCGGACACAATGCCGGTGTGACCGGTCAGCACGCGCGCGCACGCGCCGGTGCCGACGTTCCACAGCCGGGTGGTGCTGTCACCGCTCGCGGTGGCGAGCATCTTGCCGTCCCGGCTGAACGCCGCGCTGTAGACGATGTCGTTGTGTCCCTCAAGAACGTGCAGGCACGTGCCGCTCGTGGTCTCCCAGAGCCGGACGGTCTCGTCATAGCTGGTGGTCGCGAGGATCTTCCCGGTCGGGTTGAACGCGACGCCGAAGACGGCGATCGTGTGGCCCCGCAACTCGTTCATGCACGCACCAGTGCGGGCGTCCCACAGCCGGGGGACCAGGTCCGCGCTGACGGTCGCGATCCTGACGCCGTCCGGGCTGAAGGGAGCGGCGAACACCGCGTCCTCGTGCCCGCTCAGCGTGTGCAGCAACTCGCCGGTGGCGGTGTTCCATATCCGGGCCGTCTTGTCCTCGCTGGCGGTGCTGAGCCGGGCGCCGTCCGGGCTGAAGGCAACCGAGTTGACCGCGCCCGTGTGGCCGGTGAGTACGCGCGCGCCTGCCGTTTCGATAACACTCAAAGTAAACCGCCTCTAGGATCCCGCCGCGTGCCGGTGCGTCGTCGTGCGGTACCGCCCGCCCGCGTGCGGGCATCTGTCATTAAATGCGCGCCCCATTGTCTACCGTCCCGCCGGGCACGCGGCGGTTTTTCGCGGGTTTGCCGCCGGTGTTGCACCATTTCGTGACATACCGGGGGCTGGTGACCGCGCGGGGTCTGCCTGGTCACGCCGCTCGTCGCCACGCCGTGCGCGGAGGCGGGCGGTGCGCGTGGAGGCGGGCGGTGCGACCCGAAGCGCCGGGAAGCGGCACGGCGTGCGCGAGCCCCGGGTGGTCCGCCCGCCACGCCGCCAGGCCGCGGCCATGACGAGGCACGCGCGCCGCGGTCATCGCCGCCCCGGCCGCCGTGACCTGAGGC
>DAHWEX010000703.1 GCA_027326205.1 Actinomycetota bacterium | reverse complement strand
AGCAGGCTGCTGTGGGGCGTCGACCGGTGGACGGGCACCCCGTTGACGGCGGTCAGCGTCCTGGCGGTCGGCATCGCCTGGGTGGCTGTGAGCACGGTCTTTGACTTCCCTGCTCAGTGGGAGAGGATCTTCCAGACGCTGGTGGCCGCGGTAACGCTGGTCATGGTGTTCGTGATCCAGCACACGCAGGCGCGCCATCAGGCGGCCACCCAGCGCAAGCTGGACGAGATCCTGCGGGTGCTGCCGGAAGCGGACAACTCGCTGGTCGCGCTGGAGCACGCCTCCGACGACGAGCTGCGCGCGGCCCACCAACAGCATCAGCAGGTGCGGCAGATCGCCCTCCAGGAACTGGAAGAGCAGGCCACGCAGCCCTAAAGCAGCGCCAGCACGAGGGCGGTGAGATGCATGATGGAGCGCGGCGTCACCCAGCCGGCGCTCTACTCGGCTTTCGCCAGCCGTCAGGCGCTCATCGACGCGGTAGCGCTCACCGGCTTCGATGACCTCGCCGCGGCGCCGGAGGCGGCGGACACCTTGCCCACGATGCGGCAGGCGGCGTCGATGGGGGTCCCCTGGTCGACAAGTTCCCTGGCGCGGGCCGCGATGCGCAACTGGTAGCGGGAGTAGCGGCGGTGGCCGCCCTCGGAGCGGAGCGGGGTGATCAGGCGCGCTTCGCCGATGGCGCGCAGGAAGCCCTGGGTGGTGCCGAGGATCTCGGCGGCCCGGCCCATCGTGTAGGCGGGGTAGTCGTCGTCGTCGAGCCGGCCGTAGGAGTCGCCTGCTGTTATCGCACCTCTCTGCGCAACGCGTAGAGGGGCCCTGGCGCCGTACGGCGCCAGGGCCCCGAAGGAACTTGCTACACCATCGGCCGACCCTGGTACTGCGCCGGCCTTCTGTTTCCGCAGACCCGCCCGGAATGCTGGCGGGGGTGCGGGGATCGCGGTTGCTTGACCGGAGACCACCTCACTATCGATGTCCTGCGGTACCCGGGCTCCAGACTCCCGCCCGGGCGATCCTGATGGCGCCTGGCTCCTCCGTTCTTCCCTCTGGGATCAGTCACTTAACAAGCGGTACTTCACACTGCACATGGCCTGCGCTAGCGCCACTCTCCGGCAGTCAGCCCCGTCGCCTCTCCTGCGTCTGCTCTGGCTCAGTGCCCGCTGCCGGGCTTCCCGGTGCGCGCGTCCACAGCCGACGCCTTCACCGGGGTGCTGCTCACTGACTTCGCTGCCGCCCGGCAGTTCATCTCTGCCAGGCCCTAACTGTCTCTCTGGGTTACGAGAGAGACTATACCCATGCAACCTCAGGATGTCTACTCCGGCCACCATAGATTTGCGACGTTCGGGGCAGGGGAATCTGCTCCGGATCCCGTGGGAGGCATCCTGTCCCGCTCAGAACCCCGGTCTCGTGCCGTGAGCTGTTGTTTTGCCGCAGGCTCGGTAGCGCGGCTCGCAGGTCGGGCAGAGCGGTGATGATCTGTGTCCCGTGGCGTTGTGCGGCGCGGGAGCGGGACAGGAGGCTGGCCGTCTCGGTCCGGGACGACGAAACGACGTGGCAGTAGGGCACGGCCATGCTGACCGCGTCGATGCCGTGGACCGCGTTCATGTTGCAGGGCTGGCGGCCCGCGGAACAGCTCGGCCTTCAGGTCGACGGCGATCCGCAGGGACCGCGTCGGCGAACGCGATCATGTGGCGGCGGGCCACGTCCGGCCGGCCTGGGTTACAGCCGGCTTCGCGGTTCAGGTTGACGCGGTACTCGCCGAGCAATGCCCGGAACATGGCGTGGTCCTCATGGATGAGCTGGCGGGCCTGGACGCGGACGCGCAGCTCCGCCTCCGGCGGGATGCCCGGCGAGTATCCCGGCGTAGCTCGCTTCCCACTCCAGCCTGTCTGCTGACCGCGTCCATCGCCTCGGGCCGGCAGCCGTAATGCTCCCGCAGTTCCCCGGTCTCTTCCTCACCCGGGCCTGCCAGCAGCATCATCTCGATGATCTTGCTCGCCTCGACGTGATGGGTCGTGGACAGGGGGAAAGCCGCGCCTTCCGCCGCAGCATCCCGGACCGCGGCAAGCGCCGGAGACCGGAGGCCTCTCGCGGCTCCCCGTTGGCAGCCTCGCAAGGCGGATTAACACCCACTGGTCCAGGTACACGCACGGCCTGGCCAGACCACCGTGGGGCACCTCAAGGGCGTCTTGGCGATCGACCGACAAGGAGTCTGGCGATCACTGGTAATGGCATTGGTCCCTGGCGCGAGATCATGCGCGAACCGGAACCCGTTTCGTATAACGGCGGCCGACACGGTTCGTGATCCCCGCTGGCAGCGCCGTGATCTGGAGAGGCACGCCAGGCATGAGTACTCGGGTGAAGGAGGGGGAAACGGGCTAGGTACGCACGCGCAGGACTGGTAGTCCGTGCGAGAGCGACAGGGGCTGAGCGGGGACGCGGGCGGTCGTGCCCACAAGGCGTCCGGCCCGCGATTCTGGAGCTGCAGGTAAGCCCGGCCATCGCCTTCCTCGATCACGTAGTAACGGGCGAAAGCCTCACGGTGGTGGCCGGGGAGCGTAGACCTGCGGCGGCGAGACAGCAGAGGTCCTGGGCGGGTACCGTCAGACCTGGGAGCGCGGACGCACCCGGGCGGCTGCGCAGACCCCAGTTTTGGGTGTGGGCATGGGAAACCGCCAGCGTGCCGCAGCGCACCATCATGGCGATCGAGCTGAAGGCCGGCGATCACGCCGAGATCCCTGGCGAGTGCCCGGCTGAGGTTCTGTCCGCCACCTCACGCGGCGCCTATGTCTATGTCCGCCTCGCCGGCCGTCCCGGTACCTGCGGTTGTGATCGGCCCCGGTGATGGGCCTTGCCCGGATTGCTCATGTTCGTCGGCCCGCGGATGGCCTTTACTGACATGTGAACCAGCCGGCTGGAACTGATCAGCCGGGCGCTCCCGCTGGCACGCACGGGTTGTGGTATTCGTGCTGCCCGCAGAGCTCCCAGTGAACATGCCGTCGGAGGCAGTCATGCGCATCGCACCGGTGCTACTCATTGTCTGGCTGGTCATCGGCGCCATCGCCGGCGGCCAGCGCCACTACTACAGCAGCTCTGACCCGAACTGCTCCCGGGCGGGCACGATCACCGTGACGATTCTCGCGGGCCCGCTCAACTACGTGGGCGTGAACCCGAAGGTCGCCTGCAAAGCACCGCAGCCGAGCAAGTGACCTCAAGGCGCACCTGCTTTTCCCGGATTGCGCACGAAGTGTCGGCGGCCCCGGCCCGTCTCCGGTGGAGCACTATCCGGCTCCATGATCATTTATGAGGTGCAGAGAAGAGTTCGCGCAGCCCGAATACCGGCTCCGCTTACCGTCGGCAATTATGGCGGCCCCGGCCCGCGGAGTCCGCGGTGCGCGAGCGGTCGCCGGGCGCGCCGCATGCGGGGCGCCTGCTGCGCGGCTGGACGGCTGCCGTCAGCCAGCCGAGGCGCTTGGACATCGCCTGCGCGCAGCTGACGACGGCGCGCACGTGGCCTGAGTCGTCGGCCGCGCCACAGGACCGACCGCGGGTAGCAGGACGCCGGCTCGGTGAGCGGCCCGCCATCCTTGGTCGTTGCCTCGCCCGCTCAGCGGCGGGGACTCGCGCGTGCCGCCAGCAGCAGCACGCCGGCGAGCCCGACGTCGTCCGGTCACATCGCCACCGGCGCTTGCCGTGTCAGACGAGACGCTGGTGCACGTAGCACCATCTCCAGCGCGTTCCCGGCTCCAGGCCGGCGGCGAGCGGGTGGTCGGTCTCCTCGTAGTGCGCCCTGGCGTGCTGGTTCGGTGAGTCATCGGAACAGGCCACCCATCCGCAGGTCAGGCAGACCACGAGGGCCGCCCGGCGGTCCGTCCGGTCCTGGCAGTCCCGGCAGCGATCTGACAGGGGGGTAGCCGGCTGGAGCCCGTCGAGGTGCTGACAGTGCGGCGCTGAGCCGTTCGGGCTGATGGCGGGCGCGCCCGGGGCCATATTCTGGATGGGGAACATGGCAAGACCCCCTTGCCGTGATATAGACGCCGGATCCGGCCCGGCTGGTCAACGGCAAGTCAACCCCGATAGCGGCCCGGCGGAAACAG
>DAHWEX010000700.1 GCA_027326205.1 Actinomycetota bacterium | reverse complement strand
AAGGCGATAAGCCACCACAGTCCGTGCCGGTCAATCGGCCCCATCATTCCCGGGGTCTGCCGGTTGAGCACCCAGGTCTGCACCGCGGGCGGGTGCGGCGCGGCACTGGCAAGCTCCTGACTGCGGAATACCACCCCGGTGTTGGGGCGCAGCGCCGTTGACCCGACGTAGCGGGCGCCTATCTGCTCGCGGACGACGCTGCGCGCGCCGTCGGCCCCCACCACGTATTGCGCCGCGACCGGGACCGCGTTTCCGTCCGGATCGTGCAGGGTGGCACGGACCGGACCTGGTCCGGTCGCGTCCAGGCTCTGCAGCCGCCAGCCCAGCCGCAGGTCCGCTGCCGGAAGCTCGGTCACGACGTCACGCAGCACCTCCTCGAGCACGTACTGCGGCATCTGCTGCCCGCGCTCGGGGGAGTCGCCGTCGTCCGCCAGCCCGAGCACCCCGGTGAACCTGGTGATCTCCTCGCCAAGGAAGCTGGTGCAGAAGGAGACATCCTGCGACCAGGAGACCGGCAGCGGCGCGGCGGCGCGCAGCCGGGCGGCCAGTCCCCACCGCCGGGCGTGCTCCATGGTGCGCGTGTTCAGGGTCTTGGCCCGTGGCCGCAGCCGGGTGGGCTGCGGCCGCGGCTCGGCGACCAGGCACTCGACGCCCCGCAACCCCAGTTCGATCGCCAGCGCTAGACCGACTGGGCCCGCGCCGGCGATCAGCACCGGCGTGTCCCGGATGCTCGGCGGCGATGTCATGCGACGAGGGCGGCCTGAATGCGCAGTGCCAGGCACCCCTGGGCGAATCCCAGCTGCATCAGGTCCAGGGCGGCCCCCGTCAGGTGGTGATCGATCGAGTGGCCGGTGCCGGGCAGGACCGGCGCGGAAACCGGAACGCTGAACCGGCTTTCGTAGTCGGCCCGTGCCTCGGCTGAGGAATCCCAAAGCGCGTCGTGGGCGCCGAGCACGGTCAGCACCGGCACCTCGATCGCCGCCGCGACCGGGCCGAGCCGCTCGCGGGCCCAGACCGGAGCGCGCACCAGCTCGACGAACGGGGTCGGGGCGTAGGAGCGGTGGGCCGCGTCCCTGGCGGCTTCGGTGTAGGTTCCGGCGGGGCCGAACATCACGCCGTCGCGCTCGGAGACCGGGAGATCGACAACACCAGACAGCGGCAGGCTGCCGAGGGCCTCGGCCGCGCCCCCGGCCGGGATCCGCGCGCCGTTGCCGCTGGTGGCTACGCCCGCCAGCGACCACCGGGGGTGCCGGGCGGCGATCTCGAGGCTGATCATGCCGCCGATCGAGTGACCGACCAGCACCACGCCCGCCGTCGGCCACTCCTCGAGCGCCGCGGCGATGGCGCCGTCCAGGATCTCGGCCTGCCGGGCGAAGGTGTTCTCCTCCTCCGGCAGCAGGGCGCTCTCCCCGTAGCCCGGACGGTCGATGGTGAGCACCGCGAACCCGTTGCGCGCGGCGATGTCGAGGAAGGAACCCGACGGGCCGCCCGCGACGCCGAAGTACTCGCTGGTGTAGGTGCCGCCGTGCAGGGCTGCGAGCAGCGGCAGCCCTGGGACCTGGATGGCCGGCGCGTGGTGACATACGGCGACGCTGCCGCCGTTGGCAGCGATCAGCCTGCGTTCCATGGGTCCTTCTTTCTGCTAACGCCACTGTGTGCGCTGACTGTCAGCGCCCGAACAGGGTCAGGGCGGCGTCGACGATTGAGCCGGTGTCGATGTGGTGGATGCGGTAGGCGTCATCGAGGCTCGATGACTGCCCGAATTCGGTTACGCCAAGGCAGCGGATCCGGTCACCGCGCACGCCGGCCAGGAAGGCGAGCGTGTGCGGATGGCCGTCGAGCACGGTGACCAGCGGAGCGCGGTGGCCGGCGGGGAAGAGTTCGTCGACGATGCCGCCGCCCAGGCCGGCCTCCCGCCGCCCGCGCTGCTGAAAGGACCGGAAGACTAGGTCCGGGCTGGTCAGGCAGACAACGCCGGCGTTGACCCCGTCGGCCGCCAGCGCCGCGGCGGCGGCGGCTACCTCCGGCATGATCGCGCCCACCCCGACGAGGGTGACGTCCTCCTCCCGTGGGCGGTGGACGGCGGGCAGGCGGTAGCCGCCCGCGACTGCCTGCTGGCGCCGGCGTTCCGCCAGCGCGGGGTCAGCGGGCAGCCGGGCCAGGGCGGGGTCGATTGGGCGGGTGCTGAGCCGGAAGTAGGACGAGGTGCCGCCGGGCACGCCGACCCGTTCCATGGCCCGCAGCAGGCACCACTCCAGGTCCTGGGCGAACGCGGGTTCCCAGGCGATGCAGCCGGGCTGTTCGAGCCCGATCGAGGGGGTGGTGACCGACTGGTGCGCGCCGCCTTCCGGTGCCAGCGTCACCCCGGACGGCGTGCCGACGAGGATCGACTGGCCGCCCGAGTAGATGCCGTATGACCACGGTTCGAGCGCGCGGGAGACGAACGGGTCGTACAGCGTCGCCACCGGGATAAGCCGTTCGCCCCAGCGTGACCAGGTAGCGCCGAGTTCGCCGAGCAGCGACACCAGGTTGACCTCGGCGATGCCCAGTTCGATGTGCTGCCCGTTGCTGACCTCGCGCCAGCGCAGCACCCGTTCCGAGTCGTCGGCGAACCAGTCATGCCGGTCCTGCACCGACCAGACCCCGGTCTTGTTAATCCAGCCGCCGAGGTTGGTCGACGAGGCGACGTCGGGACTGCAGGTGACCACGCGCGCGGCCGTCTCCGGGGCATCGTGGGCGAGGTCGGCAAGGAAACGGCCCAGGGCGGCCTGGGTCGAGACCGGCTTGCGGTGCGGGTGCCCCAGCGAGACCGGGACGGCGAGCGGGCGGGACGGCGACACCGGGTCCCTGAGCAGCCGCCGCGCTCTGCGCGCGCATAGCTGGCCGGCGGGTGTGCCAGGGTCGAACGGCTGCCACGGCCGGGCGGGGTCCACCCCGCAGGCCTCGGCCAGGGTCTGCATCTGCGCGCCGGTCAGCAGCGCGGAGTGGTTGTTGGGATGCCCCTCCGTCGGCAGGCCACGGCCCTTGATCGTGTAGGCGAACACGATCGTGGGTCGGTGGGCGTCGATGCCGCGGAAGGTGTCCACCAGCAGGCCCAGGTCATGGCCGCCCAGATCGCGGATCGCCGCGGCCAGCTCGGCCGGGTCGATGGTGGATAGCAGGGACCGCAGTTCGCTGCTTCCGTTCGTCCCGATAATGCGGTCGGCGACCTCGGCCGGGCGCACCCGCAGCATCCGCTGGTATTCCTCGTTCGGCATGGTCTCCAGCCGGGCGCGCAGCTCCGCTCCTCCGCTCCGCTGGAAGAGCCCGCTGATGAGGCGGCCCCACTTGATGATCACGACCTGCCAGCCGGCCGCGGCGAACATGCCCTGCAGCCGCTCGATCTGGATGTCGGGGACCACCCGGTCCAGCGACTGCCGGTTGAGGTCCACCACCCACAGCAGTTCTCCGAGGTGGGCCACCGCCGGGTCGGCGACCGCTTCCCAGATCGCGCCCTCGTCGAGTTCGGCGTCGCCAAGCAGGCTGATGAAGCGGCCCGCGGGCGGAGAGCCGGGAAACTGGGAGGCGATGTAGCGGTGCGCTACCGCCGCCCACAGCGCGGCCGTCGCGCCGATACCGACCGAGCCGGTGGAAAAGTCGACGGTGTCGGGGTCCTTGAGCCGGGAGGGGTAGGACTGCAGGCCGCCCTTGGCACGCAGGGTCGGCAGGAAGGACTCGTCGAGGGCGCCGAGGAGGTAGTTGACGGCATGCAGCACCGGGGACGCATGCGGCTTGACCGAGACCCGATCCAACGGCGTGAGGTCGGCGAACCACAGCGCGGTCATGATGTCGACCATCGAGGCGCTTGAGGCCTGATGGCCGCCTACCTTGACCCCCGAGTGGTTGGGGCGGCCGGCGTTGGCGGCATCGACGATCGCCGCCGATAGCCACAGCACCCGGCGGGCGATCGTCCGCAGCACGTCCTCATCGTGTGTCGGGTTCGCTGCCGCGGGGGAGGCGGGGTCAGCGCTGGTGGTCATCGGGGTTCCTTCTGTTGAATGCGGGACGGGGTCAGCGCATGCTGGCGTGCTCGCGGCGGCGGCCGATCTCCTCGTACGCGAGCCTGACCTCGCCGGCCAGGGCGCGGGCGGCCGGGATGTCGCGGCCCTCGGCCAGCAGCCGCGGCAGCGCCCACCCTCGCGACTCCGGCGGCACCTGCTCGCCGCGGGCGGCGACCAGAGCGTGGAAGTGACGGAAGTTTTCCCCGAACGAGAGCAGGTAGACCGCGGGGGCGCCGGTGACTCGCTCGACCGCGCTGAGTAGGTCATGCGCATGACGGCCGAACGTCGCGGTCTCTGCCTCGTCGAGCCCGGTGAGCTTCTCCGCGTGACGGCGTACGCGCAGGAAGAACCAGCCGGGGACCTCGAACCCGGGGGCCACCTCGGCCGCCCACAACTCATCGAGGAAAACCCGGGCGGCGGGGTCGGACTCCTCCATCGAGCAGATCAGGCATTCACTGCCTGGCCCGTTCACTCAGCCGCCCATGAGCACGCCGAGCGGGTTGGGCAGGTCGGCCTTGAGCGCCCATGACCGGTCCGACAGTTCCTCGACGCTGGCGCCCGCGCGGCGGGCGGCCAGCAGCTCCTCCGGATCGAAGGCGGGGCCTACCGAGTCGGCGGCGTACTCGGACCCGTTCAGGTAGGCGGTGGCCTGCGCGGGTTCTGCGAACCGGTCGATCTGCAGTTCGACGAAGTTACGGTCCGGGTCCTGGTAGTACATCGAGGTGGTGACACCGTGGGCGATGCACACGGCTGGGGTGATCCCCTTGTCCCGCAGCATCGCGTAGCGCTCGAGCAGCGCGTCGATGCTGTCGAAGGTGTAGGCCGAGTGGTGCAGGGAGGCGGTGACGGCCGTCTTGGGCTGGAACTCGACCGGCGGGTGCAGCAGCGCCACCCGGTGGTGCTCGTCGTCGAAGGTGAGGAACGTCAAGGTGGCGTCCTCGTATACGACGTGGGCGTCAAGGACGGTGCAGTACCAGTCGCGCATCGCCTCGTGATTGGCGGTCTGGAAGACGTTGTGAGCGAACTTGGGCTTGGACATCTGCGGTCTCCTCTGGTTCATGTCGCGGGCTCAGGCGGCGGTGAACGTGGTGGTCATCTCTCCGATGACGTCGGCGTGGGTGACGAGGCGGTCGCCCGGGCGGAGCACGACCTTCAGGTCACGGGTCCAGCCGATCCCGATATCGTCCGGATCGGCGAATTCGTCCGGTGTGACCAGCGTCGGCCCGATGGGGGAGAAGCCGGGAAAAGACTTTCCCAGCGAGAACTGCGGGGTCGGCCCGCGCCACCGCACGAGCCGCTCGGACAGGTCCTGGCCGAGGGCCAGGCCGGCGACGTGGGCCCCGGCGTCCTGGCGCGCGGTAGTTCGTGCCGACGGCGAACACCTGGCGCGGCTCCGGAACCGGCGCGCCCAGTTCTTCCGCGCGGTAGCGGACGGCATCGGCGGCCGCGACTGTCTCCTGATTCGCGGCATACCACCGGCGGAACTGTGCCCACTGCTGGTAGGCGGCCTGCGGGTCAGATGGGAACCTGCCCGCGCTCACCGTTGCGACGTCGATGGCGCCGCGCTCGTCGCTCAGCGCCAGGCGGCTGTTGATGACGGCCAGTCGCATGCAGTTTCCCCTCGTTGGGCTCCGGCGTGCCGTGGTCACACCGTAAGCCTGATATGTGATAACAGTCAAGGTTCTGATATTTTTGATATCGTCAGCTGGACAGCCTGAGCCTCGACATCCAGCGGGAGCGGACATATGACGGTCGCGTCGGCCAGTTCCGGATCGGTCCGTCCCATCGAGACCCGGTCGGTGTCGGAGCAGGTGACCAACGAGATCCGCCGATCGATCCTGGCCGGCGTGCTCCCGCCCGGGCAGAGCCTGTCCTTGCGTAAGCTCGCCGAGCAGCTCGACGTCAGCTTCATTCCGGTCCGTGACGCACTCCGCGTGCTCGAGTCCGAGGGCCTGGTGGTGAATCCGCCCGGCCGCAGCGCGTCCGTGGCCCCGCTGGACCTGAAGGAATTCCACGCGATCTACCGCGTCCGCCGGCTGCTCGAGCCCAACCTCGCCCGCCACTCGGTGCCGCGACTCGCGGATGCCGAACTCGACCGCCTCTACCAGGCGGCGGCGGAATTCGGCGGCGCCGAACGCAGCATGGATGACATCTACGACGACCACCGCGCGTTTCACCTGGCCTTGCTGGCGCCGGCCGCCTCGGCGTGGGACATCCGCATCCTGACGATGAGCGAGCGCGCCAGCGAACGGTACGTGCGGATCGGCTTTGGGCTGCTCGACCCGGATCCGAGTGAGCACGACCGGCGGCGCGAGGCGCATCAGCTTCTCGTCGACGAGTTCCGCAAGCGCGACCCCGAAGGTGCCGCCCGGGCACTGGACGAGCACCTGGCTTACAACGAGGAACTGGCCCGCACCGCGCTGTCCGGCGGACTTGCTAGCTGACCTCGCCGTTCTCCGGCTGGATCACGCCGGTGGTCTGGTACGGCCGGCGGATAAGGCCGAACTCGTACATCGCGTCAGGTACCCGCTGCATCACCGGTACGTCCATCACCAGCGGCGATTTCCGCGGACGGCGCGACACCGTTGCGCACCAGTGCCTGTTCCACCGCGGCCCGGTCGGTATCCGCTGCCTGCTGCCCCTGCTCGAGCACGGCAAGAGCGAGCGGACCGCTCCCAGCGTTGCCGGGCTGCTGGCGATGATCGGCCTGGACCTCAAAAAGCGAAGAATCGCTCTGACCAGCGGGAACTAGCCTAGGCTCGTGACGGGCAGGCCAGCGGAAGGCACAGCGATGTGGTCGATTCGAAGACCTCTGTAGGTCTTTGACCTGGAAAAACAGGAACGTGCGCCAGGCAGGATTCGAACCCGCGACCCGCTGCTTAGAAGGCAGCCGCTCTATCCGTCTGAGCTACTGGCGCTCGCTGACCATTGTGCACGGCATAGATCACGCGCGGGACACACCAAGGTCGCAGTCCGCAAGATGAAGAGACATTAGTCAATATACCGAACGTGCGCCTCCCCGCGAGTCAAGTCGCAGGTCACGGGGGTGCACTGGGCGGCAGCATGGGCGCTGCGGGTGGCTTCGCCCGCCCGCGAAAGGGGCCGGACGGGCAGAAGACAGCGGAAGGCCCGCCGCAAGCCGCCGCCCGCGAACGGCGGTAGCCGGCAATACGTCGCGTCCCCGGATGGCCGTATCACGATAGGGTTACGGGTATGCCCGATAAGGTTCTGTATACCGCCGAGGCGACCTCGACCGGCGACGGCCGCAACGGCCACGTGACCACTGCAGACGGACGGATTGACCTGGACCTGGCGCTCCCGCCGGAGATGGGCGGGACCGGCGCCGGAGCCAACCCGGAGGAACTTTTCGCCGCGGGGTACGCGGCCTGCTTCCACAGCGCGCTGCGCCTTGTCGCGGGCCGCGAGCACGCCGCGCTCGGCGACTCCACCGTGACCGCGCAGGTCGGCATCGGCCCCGAGGGCGACGCGTTCGGCCTGGTCGTCACCCTGGTCATCCACGTCCCGGGCATGGAACGCGACAAGGTCCGCGAGTTCGCCGACACGGCTCACCAGGTGTGCCCGTACTCCCGCGCGACCAGGGGAAACATCTCCGTCGAGCTCCGGGTGCTCTGAAGCAGGCCGGGTTCGCGGAAGATCGCGGGTCAGCCGCGGGCCGACGCGTCGTCGATGACGAGCACCTTCGGGTTCTGGACGCCTTCAACCATGGGGCTTCGCTTGCTGCCAAGGGGACGCGGACGGATCTGCCGTCCATTGTGCCCGGTTGCGCGGACTGGGCAGGCACGAACCACCTGGTGGAGACGCCGCCGCCTGCTGCTCCCGGGGGCGGCCAATGCCGTGGGCCGGCGCGATAGGTAGAACTGCCGATCTTTGCGGCGCGGCGTTCCTTGCCGCAGCTCAGCGTGTAAGACTCGTCACACGCGACAAAACCCGGAGGCCCTGGATGAGCAACGCCCTGCGCCAGCCAGCTGACCTCGACGTTTCGAGGCCGTCCCCGGCGCGGATCTACGACTACATGCTGCGCGGGACGCATCACTTCGATGCCGACGCGCAGGCCGCGG
>DAHWEX010000377.1 GCA_027326205.1 Actinomycetota bacterium | reverse complement strand
CGCGAGGCACCGGGCCTGGTGGAAGGCCAGGTCGGCCGGGCCCGCGGCGACCTGCAGTACCGGCTGGCCGAGGCGGCCCGCGCACTGGCCCGGGTGGTGGAGCAGCGCTACGCCGACGGCACCGGCCGGATGCAGGCCGCGCTGCGCGCCGCGGCCGGCCTGCGGGAGGCATCCGATACGGAGGCCGCCCGCATGGAATCGGAGCTGGCCGCACGCGAGGCGGCCGTCCGCCACGTCCTCGCCAGGCTGGACGAAGCACTGCCCGGCTAGAGGCGCCGCCGTCCGTTCGGGAAACGCTCTTATCGCGCAGCGGACGGTGGCGGCTGCCTGCGGTCAGGGCATGCCGTAGCGCAGCTCCGGGGCGCCGGCGGCGATCTCCAGCAGCCGGTTGTACTTGGCGACCCGCTCGCCGCGGGCGGGAGCACCGGACTTGAGGTGGCCGCAGCCGGTGCCGGCGGCGAGGTCGGCGATGAAGGTGTCCTCGGTCTCTCCGGAGCGGTGCGAGACGAACTGCCGGTACCCGGCCTGACGGCAGGTCCGCATGGCTTCCAGGGTCTCGGTGACGGTGCCGATCTGGTTGAGCTTGATCAGCGACGCGTTGCCGATGCCGCGCTCGATAGCCGAGGCGATGATCGCCGGGTTGGTGCAGAAGATGTCGTCGCCGACGAGCTCGACCTGGCCGCCGAGCCGGGCGGTGAGCGCGCTCCAGCCCTCGTCGTCGTCCTCGCCGAGCCCGTCCTCGATCAGGTGCACCGGGAACCGCCCGGTCATAGCGGCGTACCGGTCGGTCATCTCGGCGGAGGTCAGCAGGTCCCCGGCGACCTTGTACCGGCCGTCAGGCTGGCGGAACTCCGAGGACGCCGGGTCCAGCGCGATGGACACCCCGCCCGGGCCGGCCTGGTACCCGGCGTCGCCGATGGCCTGCACCAGCAGGGCGAGCACCTCCTCCGGCTCGGTGATCTCCGGGGCGAACCCGCCCTCGTCGCCCAGCCCGGTCGACAGCTTGCGGCCGGCCAGCTCGCGGCGCAGCGCCGAGTAGACCTCGGCTCCTGCCCGGACTGCCTCGGCCATCGACGGGGCACCGACCGGGGCGATCATGAACTCCTGGAAGTCGAGTGAGTTGGGGGCGTGCACGCCGCCGTTGAGCACGTTGAAGTGCGGGACCGGCAGCGACGGGGTCACCCCGTCCGGGGTCAGCCACTGCCACAGCGGCACCCCGGCGGACGCGGCGAGCGCGCGGGCCAGCGCCATCGATGTCCCGACGGTGGCGTTCGCGCCCAGCCTGCTCTTGTTCGCCGTGCCGTCCAGGCCGATCATCGCCTGGTCCGCCTCGGCCAGCGACGCCCAGGGCCGGCCGCGCAGCAGCCCGGCGATCTCGGTGTTCACCGCCGCGACCGCGCCGAGCACCCCCCGGCCCTCGTACCGGGCCGGGTCGCCGTCGCGGCGCTCGACCGCTTCCCGTGACCCGGTGGACGCGCCCGAGGGCACCCGGGCGCTGGCCGTGGTCCCGTCGCCGAGCCGGACCGTGACCGCCAGCGTCGGCCGTCCCCGCGAGTCGAGGATCTCCAGCGCGGACAGGTCCGTCACATCGAAAACCGCCATCATGCTCCTCCTGCCTGGCCGCAGCCGCCTGGCTGCCGCGGGGTCTCACCGCTGATTGTCCGGCCCGGTGCCGCTGCGGCGGCAGGGCCTTCCGGCCTGTTTGCCCGTCCAGCCAGGTCCCGGAGCCGGCGGGCCTCGCACGGGTGCCATGTCACCGTCCTGTCCTGCCAGGCGGTGATCCGCTCCAGTGCCTGGATCTCCTGCTCAACCGCGGCGGCGGACGGCGGCCCGCCGGGAAACCGCAGGGGGGCCAGCCGCCGCCTCAGGTCATCGCAGCTGGCGGTGTTGCCCTGCATGAGCCCGGAGATCTAGCTTGCGACCTGGCTGTGCACGCCTGCCCTGCGCCGCAGCCGGGTTTGCTCCGCGTCGCCGGGATCGTCGGCGTCGAGAGCCGCAGCGCTGTCGGCAGCCGCGGGACCCTCATATACCGGGCCTGCCCGCCGGGGCCGGGTGTCCCGCGGCTCCCGGGCGCGGCCCTGGGCAGCACCGGGAGCCAAGAGGCCGTGCCGGGTCATGTCCCCTCCCAGATCCGTGATCGGTCAGAGGCCATCAGCCCGGCGGCGGTTGCGGAGCGCCTGCTCCTGCCGGAGCATCATCCGGCACCTCCCATGGTAGCCGCGGCGGCCGGCCGAGCGGGCTCGCGGAGCGCGGCCGGCATAGAATGTCAGTGGCGGGTTGTCCCGCCCGGCGGTGGATCCCGCCGCGCCCGTGCCGGCGCCCGTGCCGGACGCGAGGCTGCCTGACGGCCGATGGGTCCTGCTCTCCGAGTACTGGAGGTAGGACGCATGACGGCACCAGTGTCACGGCCTGCAGCTCTGCTGGGCCGCTTCGGCCGCCGGTGGTGGCTACCGGCAGGCGGGTACGGTAACGGGCTGGACGCCAGGATGACCGTCCCTGGTCGGATTCGCGCGGCCAGAATCAGACCGCCGCCCGATGCGGAGGGCAACGTCTTCGCGCCAGACTGTCAGCATGATTGAGGTTGCCGCATTGACGAAGCGCTACCGGCAGCGCGCGGTCGTGGACGGGGTCACGTTCACCGTGCGGCCGGGGAAGGTCACCGGGTTCCTGGGCCGTAACGGCGCGGGCAAGTCCACCACGCTGCGGATGATTCTCGGGCTCACCCGGCCGGACGGCGGCTCGGCGCTGGTCGGCGGGCGCCGTTACGCGGAGGTCAGCTACCCTGCCCGGCAGGTCGGGGCCCTGCTGGAGAGCTCGCTCCCGCAGCGGAGCATGACCGTGGCCGGGCATCTGCGCTGGGTCGCGCAGAGCAACCGGATCGACCGGGCCCGGATCGCTCGAGTGCTCGACCAGGTGGACCTGACCGAGGCGGCCGGACGGCGGGTCGGTGCCCTGTCCCTGGGGATGACCCAGCGCCTTGGCCTCGCCGCGGCCCTGCTCGGGGACCCGCCCCTGCTCATCCTGGACGAGCCGACGAACGGCCTCGACGCCGAGGGTATCCGCTGGCTGCGTGAACTGCTGCGCGGCATGGCGTCCGAGGGGCGGACGGTGTTCCTGTCCAGTCACCTGATGGGTGAGATGTCCCTGGTCGCCGACCACCTGATCGTGATCCACCGCGGGCGGCTGCTCGCTGACACCAGCGTGACCGACCTGGTCGCGCAGCACGCCCACGGCTTCGTGCGGGTCCGCACGCCCGAGCCCGCCAGGCTCAGCCGGGAGCTGTCGGTGAAGGAAGGCACGGCGGTGCTCGCGGCGGACGGCAGCCTGCAGGTCGAGGGCCTGTCGGCTGCGGAGGTCATGCAGGTGGCTGTGGCCAGCGGGATCACATTGGGCGAGCTGACCACCGGGGCCGGGTCGCTGGAAGACGCGTTTCTCGATATGACCGCCGCGGGCGAGGGGGCTTCCTAATGAGTTTGTCAAGTCACATTGGTGGCCCGCGTGCGGCGTGGTCAGGCTGCGGGCTGGGCGGATGCGTGCTTCGGGGGCCTGGCCTGGTAGGTGCGCTTGTCGCGGATGAGGGCCCACAGGACGTTGACGCGCTTGCGGGCAAGGGCGAGGACGGCCTGGGTGTGTTTCTTGCCTTCGGCGCGCTTGCGGTCGTAGAAGGCGCGGGACTCGTCCGAGCAGGTGATGCTGACCATGGCGGAGTGGTAGAAGACCCGGTTGAGGCCGCGGTGGTAGCGCTCGGGTCGGCGCAGGTTGCCGCGGATGCGGCCGGAGTCCCGGGGGGCGGGGGCCAGGCCGGCGAAACCGGCCAGACGGTCCGGGGTGCCGAAGGCGGCCATGTCGCCGCCGGTGGCGGCATGGCCGATCAGGGTCAGCGGTTCCGGCTCGTCGTTGGCCACCCGGCGCGACAGCAGCTTCTTGCCGTCCGCGTCGATGACCACGCAGTGATGATGGGTCTTCCCGGCATCCACGCCAGCCCAGACCCTGGCCATGCGCACCTCCGTCAGCTCGTCGTGTCCAGTGCCCGCAGACAGCCGCGCCGTCGTTGCCCTACACAGCGATCCATCCGCAATTCCCAATCAGCGGCCGGGCCGTCGCGGGGAACCAGGCGGCCAAGCCTCCTGAGCCATCAACGGCAGCATCATGACAGCCACGCCCGGTTCCCTCGGGTTTCCCAAACCATACGACGGGCTTGCTCGACCCAGGAAAGAAGGTAGGGCATCATGACGGTGGGGGAGACCACCGCGGCGATGAACGCCGAGTTCACGAAGCTGCGCTCGGTGCGCGGCACGGTCGTCTCGCTGACGTTGTTCGCGCTGGTCAGCATTGGTGTCGCGGCCCTTGACGGCTGGTCCGCGGGACATGCCATCGCTACCCACAGCCGCCTGCTGAGGAGCGGTTTCACCCCGGAGCAGGCCGGGTTCGACGGCATCCTGTACGGGCAGGTCGCCATCATCGCGTTCGGCGTGCTGGTGGTGACCAGCGAGTACGGGTCTGGCATGATCAGGCTATCGCTGCTCGCGGTGCCCCGCCGGGGGCAGTTCTTCCTGGCCAAGATGGGCGTGACCGCCCTCGTGGCCGCGGTCGCGGCGATTCCGGTCACCGTGGTCACGTACCTGGTGACTCAGCTGGCGCTGGGCCATTACGGCGCTTCGATCGGCGCCGTCGGCGTGCCTCGCGCGCTCGTCGGGTCGGTCGGCTACGTGGTGCTGATGTGCCTGTTCGCGGCGGCCCTGGCCGTGCTGACCCGCAATGCGATCGCGCCGCTCGCAGTGCTGATCCCGCTGGTGCTGATAGGGTCGCACCTGCTCATGCTGCTCGGGGCGACCAAGGCGTTCGCCCGCTACCTGCCCGACCAGGCGGGCACCCAGATGCTCACCGTGCACGTCGCCAGCGGGTCGCTCAGCCCCGGAGCGGGCTTGGCCGTGATGGCCGCTTGGGTGGCGGTCGCGCTCGCGGTCGGCTACGTCTTGCAGCGTATGCGTGACGCCTGACGGGACACTATCGGGGCACTTGTCCCGTGCGAGTAGGACAAAAGGTAGCTATTCACCAAGGGTGCCGACACGTTAATCGAATCTTTAACCGGCCAACGCCATGCCAATATACCCCCCTGAGGTATCTTCCAGGGATCGCGGGTCATCCACGGCGAATAGCGCCGTGGATGACCCGCGATCTTGCCCCGTGACCGGTTCCCGGGAGCGTTTAAGGCCCGGGTGAGGCAAATGCCCGCCGGGTACCCCCGCCCCTCGCGGTGCCGGGCGCGCCCGACCTGCGATCATGACCCGTTCCGGTGCCGCGAAGCGCCAGGTTGCGCAGACGAATATATCCGAAAATAATTTGATTTATTAAAATTAAGCTACCTGAATAGCTACCGTCGGTCATGTACCCGCCGACCCCGGCGCTCAGCGCGGCCACCACCGCTTCGTCGTCATGGGTGTGGCTGAGTAGCAGCGTCCTGATCGGCCGGACCTTCCGGATGATGTCGATCTCGGTCTGGCTGGTGACGGCGCAGCTGAGGATCATGACGTCGATCCGGTTAAAGAAATTACGGGTGACGTACGAGGCCCGGTCCAAATCATCGGTAATCCCGACGAGCTGCACCTCGGGTGACGCCAAGATGGTGGTCTGCGGCTTTGGGTGGAATGATTTCTGAGGCTCGTAAATAAATACCCGTGTGGCCATGACTGCGTAGCTCACCGAAGGTTATACCGCTGTTTGATATTGTAGCGAATTAACCTCTGTAACGTCTAGATGTAGGCTCAGTTGCGGCGAATTTAACCGTGAAAGTTGCAAACTCAGCAGCATCAATAATTAACGGGTGGCAACTGATTCGGGGTGAGTTAGCGCTTAGTAGCGCAAGACGGCGGTGACCTGGAAGCCGTCACCGGGGCGGGGCCTCGCCTCGAGCGTGCCGCCGTGGGAGGCGGCCCGCTCGCGCATGCCGACAAGACCGAGCCCGCCGGCGGGTTCGCGACCGCGGTGCCCCGGACCGGGGCCGTCATTGCTGACCTCGATCCTGATCTGCCCGGCGTCGGCCACGATCGTGACCTCGCAGCGGGTCGGTCCGGCGTGCTTGGCCGCGTTGGTCAGCGCCTCCTGGACGATCCGGTAGGCCGACACGGCCACGCCGTCCGGCGGCTGCTCCTCGTACTTGGTGTGCAGCTGCACGTCGAGGCCGACCGCCTGGGCCGTCTCGGCCAGGGCCGGGATGTCGGCCAGGCGCGGCCCCGGCCGAAGTTCTTCCGGCTCCTGCTGGCCCGGGCGCAAGACCCGGAGCGTGGTCCGCATGTCCCGCAGCGCCGTCCGGCTGACCTGTTCGATGACGGTGAGGGCGGCCCGCGCTTCCTCCGGGTGGGTGGAGAGCACATGGTTGGCGATGCCGGCCTTGACCGCGATGAGGCCGATGCTGTGGGTGGCCACGTCGTGCACGTCACGGGCCACGCGCAGGCGCTCTTCGATACGGGCCCGCTCGGCCGCCTGCTCGATGGCCCGCCTGACCGCTTCCTGCCGGTCCCGCAGCGCGGCCCCTACGGCCCAGGTGACGCCGAGGGCGACAACGCCGAACGCGGCCTGCGTGACGTCCGTGCCCCCGGGATAGTGCCTGGCCCCGGTCAGCGTGAGCAGCGCCGCCCCGGTCGCGCTGAGACTGCCGGCCAGCGTAGCCGACAAGCGGAGCGGCCGCCGCTGGGTAACCGCCACCATGTAGACGGCATAGGCGGCGGCCAGCAGCGGCACCGGGCCAAGGCCGAGCAGGACGGCGCTGCCGCCCAGGATGAGGACGGCGAAGAAGACCGGGACCGGCCACAGTCGGCGCACGCAGAGCGGCAGCGCCGCGGCAGCGGACAGCCCCCAGGCCAGACCGCCGCTCAGCCCGGCCGACGCGGGCCGTCCGACCGCGACGAGCGGCAGCAGCAGGAACCCGGCCGCGGCGAGTACGTCGAGGAGGATCAGCCGCGGCCGGACGCCGGCGGGGCCGGTCACGTCAGCGGGTTGCATCGGGCCGGCGACACAAGCCCCGCCTCGTACGCGGCGATGACGAGCTGCGCCCGGTCGCGCACGGTCAGCTTGGCGAACAGCCGGCCGATATGGCTCTTGACGGTGGGCACCGACACGCTGAGCTGGGCCGAAATCTCGGTGTTGGACAGCCCGCGGGCGATGAGGGTCAGCACCTCGGTCTCCCGCTGGGTGAGGTCGTCGAGCGCGGGCGACACCGGCGGGGCGGCGTCCGGCCGGCATGCGAAGTCGGCGATGAGCCGCCGGGTGACCGCGGGGGACAGCAGCGCGTCGCCCGCGGCGATGACGGCGATGGCGGACAGCAGTTCCGCGGGCGGGGTGTCCTTGAGCAGGAAACCGCTCGCGCCCGCCCGCAGCGCGGCGTACACGAACTCATCGTGGTCGAACATCGTCAGGATGAGCACCCGGGTGTCGCACCGGCTGCGGATCTCCCTGGTCGCCGCGATGCCGTCCATCTCCGGCATGCGGACGTCCATCAGGACCACGTCGGGGCGGGCGTCACAGGCCAGTGCGACGGCCTCGCCGCCGTTCGCCGCCTCCCCGACGACGATCATGCCGGGCGCCGACTCCACCAGGAACCGGAAGCTGCCGCGCAGCAGAGCCTGATCGTCGGCGACGAGCACGCGAATAGGAGACAACGGGACGCCAGGCACATGTTGAGGGTAACCGGGTCACGCGGTCCGCGCATCCGCCCACGGGCTGTCATCCCCGGGTAGGGGGCGAAGATTCCTTCTGGGCCGGGATGACGGTAACGCCCTGCCCGCGGAACTCCTGGACGGCGGGGTGGTCCGCCGGGGCGTCGGCGACGATGCCGGCCACATCCGACAGGCCAGCGACGGTGTACCAGGCGACCGTCCCGATCTTCTCCAGGCTGGCCAGCCCGGACCGGCCTGCTTGATGTCGCCGACGCTGCTCAGCAGCGGCTGCACACCGAGGTCAACATCCGCACCATCACACCCGAGGAGTGGGCCGCGAAGGATCAGCCCTTCCTGATGACGGTCGTGTCCCGTCCCCTCATCGCCCTCGTCGGCCCGGGGACAGCCGGTGACTGAGCGCACCCCATCTGCAGACGATCTCGGCTGGTTGCCTGATGCTCCCGCTACGGGGTTTCTGCTCGATCGCGGGCAGATCGAGCGCGTTGAGGCCAACCCGGCTCATGCCCGTACCATCCTTGCCCAGGCCACGATGCATCTGTCATCCGCCCGTATCCTGGACTGCCGGAATAGCTCCGTGCCGGGTCAGTCACGCTGGTTGAGAGCCGGGTCGTCCGGGCTGATGCCGTAGTGGGCCAGCCAGGAGATCAGGTCCTGTCGGGGAGTTACGGCCAGCCGTCCGCCGGTGAATCGCGAGTCGTCGGCGTTGACGGGGGATCCCATGCCTGCCCAGAGCCTTGCGACCAGGGCGGTTGTCTGGCTTTCCGACAGCCGGCTGGAGGCGAAGGCGTCGCGGAACAGCACGGCGAACAGGTCGCCGGTGAACCAGCCCGGGACAGACAGGGCCTGCCGGGCGGCCGCGACGGCGGCTGGGAACTCGCCGTACTGCAGGTAGACCTCCGAGAGGCGGACGAGGTCGTCAAGCCAGGGCAGGGCCCGCCGTATGCCTGCGCGGCTTCCATGGAGTGGAGCCGCCCGACGGGCCGGCGGGGGAGGGTGGTGAGCTCGGGCCGGAGCAGCTGGGCGAAGGTGCGGAAGCCCATGGGCAGCAGTGTGCCCTCGGGGGCGAGGGGAAGCGCCACGTTCTGCACGAGGCTGCGCAGGTCTTCATGCGCCCTGGCCCGGGGACGCCTCCCAGATCGCGGCGATGGGCATAGCGCGGAATCTGGGGCCGAACGGGAGGGTCTGCTGGCCGGTGTACAGCACGATCCCGGCGAGCAGGTCGTCGCCGAGGCGGTCGGCGAGGTGCCGCAGGCCGCGGAAGTCCTCGCCCTTGACGGTGGAGGATGCCTTGACCTCGATGGCGACGACCTGCCCGCGGCGGTTTTCCAGGATGAGGTCGACCTCCACGTTGTCCCGGGTGCGGTAGTGGTACAGCTCGGCGCGCTGCCTGGACCAGGTGAGCTGGCGAGACAGTTCCATCGCGACGAATCCTTCGAGCAGGGGGCCCAGGTGACCGGCCGGCTGCCGCAGGGCGTCGGCGTCAAGCTCCAGCAGGTTCGCGGCGATCCCGGAATCTACCATCGCGACCTTCGGCGCGCTGACCGCCCGGGCGCGGAGGTTCCGCGACCACGCCGGGATGCGCTTGATGAGGAAGACCTCTTCCAGGAGGCTGAGGTAGCGCTTGACCGTCGGCTGCGACAGGCCCAGCTCACCTCCCAGCGTGCCGGGGATGAGGAGCTGTCCCGACCGGGCCGCGACCAGCCGGGTGAGCGCCCGCATCTCGGGGCCGCGCTCGATCTCCGACAGCTGGATGACGTCCCGGTTGATGATGTCGGCGACGTAGGAGTCGAGGAACCTCATCCGCCGGCGGCCGGCCCGGGCGACGGACTCGGGGAAACCGCCGCGGATGATGCGGTCGACGTAGTCGGAGCGTGCCTGCTCAGAGGTGTGGGCCAGTCCGACTCCGCGGGCGAAGACGGCATCGATGAAGGCGTCGGGCGTCCCGTCGATCTCCCCTTGCGACAAGGGCCAGAGCTCGATTGTCTCCATTCGTCCCGGGAGCGCGTCCGGCAGGCCCCGCAGGCCGAGGACGCGGGCGGAGCCGGTGAGCAGGAACCTGCCGGGGCGCGGGTCGGCGTCGACCGCCTCCTTGATCGCGAGCAGCAGTTCGGGCACCCGCTGGACCTCGTCGATGATCATGAAGTCAGCGCCGGCGACGAACTCGGTAGGGTCGTACTCCGCGGCCTGCCGGGTGGCGGCGCGGTCCAGGCTCCGCCATTCGGCTTTGCGCTCTTGGCCGGCTTGCGCCACGAGGGTGCTCTTGCCGCACTGCCGGGCGCCGTTGACGAGAACCACCCTGGTGTCGGCGAGTGCTTCCCTGACCGCAGTGGCGGAATGCCGCGGAATGAGGCGCCCGATCGGTGAGGGCGGTACTGGTGCCATGCGGGAACACTATCAGGTCATGTTCATCTAGCCGCTATAGTGCTGTTCAAATAGCCGAAGGGCTTTTGTTGATCTAGCTGAACTAGTGTTGATAATCTAGCCGCTCGACGCCGGGGAACGGTCGGCGGTCGTCGCCACCCAGTTGTAGCTCTTCCAGAAGAGCGTTACGCGGTGCCGCCTGGCCCCGCGTTAGGCCAGGGCGGCTTCGATTTCGTCCCGGTACGCGAGCACCCAGTGGTAAGCGGCGCCGCACGAACCCCGGGGCTGGCTGCCGGGAGGGGCTGGGGATGGGGCTTGGCCGCATGAAGTTCCGGCCGAGGCCGGCTCCCGTACCTCGGGCAGCCCGCTTGCGCTTATCGTGGCACCGTGGGAAGTCCTACCCGATGGGTTACCGAGAACGGGCCGGAGCACTCGCGGCAGTACATCGAGCGCTTCCGCCGGATGGCCAGCGAGGGAGCCGACCTGGCCGGCGAGGCGCGGCTGGTGGACACGATGCTGCCGCGGGCGGCCCGGGTGCTTGACGCCGGCTGCGGCCAGGGCCGGGTCGGGGCCGAACTGGCCGCGCGCGGGCACTGGGTCACCGGAGTGGACGCCGACGCCCAGCTCATAGGGGCGGCCCGCGCCGACTTCCCCGGGCCGCGGTGGATCGTCGCCGACCTGACCGACTTCGACCTGTCCAACCACGGCGACCCCGGACCGTTTGACGGCGCCGTCATGGCCGGCAACGTCATGCTGTTCGTCGCCGAGGGCACGCAGCCGGAGGTGCTGCGGCGCGTAGCGGCCCACCTGCGCCCCGGCGGCTTCGCCGCCATCGGATTCGCGGCCGGCCGGGGCTATGAGCTGCCCGACCTCGACCAGCATGCCGCGGCGGCCGGCCTGGTGCCCGAGCACCGCTTCGCGACCTGGGACCTGCGCCCGTGGCGGTCCGGTGCGCCGTTCTCGGTGACCGTGCTCAGGCGATAACCGGTCGATGGCACGCCGTCAGAATACGTGACGGATAGTGACCTTATGCGGCCGGGAACCCGTGCGCGGCGCTGGAAAGGGCAGCGGTACCCCCATCCGCA
>DAHWEX010000673.1 GCA_027326205.1 Actinomycetota bacterium | reverse complement strand
GGCACCTGGTTGCAGATGGCGGCGCCGTCGACTAGCCAGCCGATCACGCCGACGTCGGCGTAGGACAGCGTGGGGTAGTTGAAGATCGAGGAGTACTTCTGCCGGCCGTTGAGGAGCCTGGCGGTGAGGTCGGCGCGATCGGCACCGAGCGTCTCGGCGGCGGAGTATAGGTACATGCCGTGGCCGGCCTCGTCCTGCACCTTGGCGAGCAGGATCGCCTTGCGGCGCAGGCTGGGGGCGCGGGTGATCCAGTTGCCCTCCGGCTGCATGCCGATGATCTCCGAGTGCGCGTGCTGCGCGATCTGCCTGACCATCGAGGCCCGGTACGCCTCCGGCATCCAGTCGCGCGGCTCGATCCGCCGGTCCCGGGCGATCGTGTCCTCGAAGTGCTCCTCCAGGGCTGTCCTGGTAAGCACCGGGTCGGTCATTCGTTCCACTCCTTAGCGACCATGGTCAGCACGTCGTAGGTGGCGACGACCTTTCCGTCGCCGTTGACCAGTTCGGCGTCCCAGCGGACCTCGCCGTAGTCGCCGGACCGGGGGCTGACCTGCTTGCAGGTGAGGGTCACCGAGATCTCGTCGCCGGGCTTGACCGGGGTCACGAACCGCAGGTTGTCGATGCCGTAGTTCGCGAGCACCGGCCCGTAGTCGGGCTGGACGAACAGGCCCGCGGCCAGCGACACAATCAGGTAGCCGTGGGCGACCCGGCCGCCGAAGAACGGGTTCTTCGCCGCGGCTTCGGAGTCCATGTGGGCGTAGAAGGTGTCGCCGGTGAACGCGGCGAAGTGCTCGATGTCCGCCAGCGTCACCGTGCGCGGCCCGGCGTGGACGGTGTCCCCGATGCGCAGCCGCGACAGCGGCTTGGTGAACGGGTGGACGTCGTCGACGTTGCGCGGGGCGCCCTTAACCCAGCGGTCGGTGACCGCCTTGAGCATGCGCGGGCTGGCCTGGACCGCGGTGCGCTGCAGATGGTGGTAGACGCCGCGCATCCCGCCCATCTCCTCGCCGCCGCCGGCCCGGCCGGGACCGCCGTGCACGAGCATCGGCAGCGGCGAGCCGTGGCCGGTGGACTCCGCGGCGGCGTCGTCGTCCAGCACCAGCAGCCGCCCGTGCCAGGGGGCGGTGCCCAGGACGACCTCGGCGGCGAAGTCCTGGTCATCGGTGACGACCGAGCCGGCCAGGCTGCCCTTGCCGAGCCCCGCCAGCTCGATGACATCGGCGGCGTCGCGGTAGCCGATCAGCGTGCTCACCGGCCCGAACGCCTCGACCTCGTGCGGCTCCGGTCGCCTGGCGTCGGTCGCAAGCAGCAGGATCGGGGAGAGGAACGCGCCCCGCTCGGCGTCCGCGCCGGCCACCTCGACGTGCTCGGCGTCGCCGAACGCGATCGTGGCGGCGTCTTCCAGCGCCTTGAGCGAACGGCGGACCTCCTCGCGCTGGTCGAGGCTGGCGAGCGCGCCCATCCGCGTCGCCTTGTCGGCGGGGTTGCCGACCACGACCGTGGCGAGCTGCTCGCGTACCGCGTCGGCGACCGCGCCGGCAACGCCGGCCGGGACGAAGGCGCGGCGGATCGCGGTGCACTTCTGCCCGGCCTTGACCGTCATCTCGGTGACGAGCTGCCGCACGTAGCGCTCGAACGCCGGCGTGCCCGGGGCGGCGTCGGGGCCGAGGACCGACATGTTCAGCGAGTCGGCCTCGGCGTTGAACCGCACGGAGCGCGCCACGACGTTCGGGTGCGACCGCAGCCGGTTCGCGGTGCTCGCCGAGCCGGTGAAGCTGAGCAGGTCCTGCTCGGTCAGGTGGTCGAGCAGATCCCCCGCGCCGCCGCTGACCAGCTGGAGGGCGCCCTCGGGGAGGACGTGCCCGTCGATGAGCAGCTCGACCATCCGCGCGGTGAGGTAGCCGGTCTGCGAGGCCGGCTTGATCAGGCTCGGCACGCCGGCGATAAGCGCGGGCGCCAGCTTCTCCAACGGTCCCCAGACAGGGAAGTTGAAGGCGTTGACCTGCACCGCCACCCCGAGGCGGGGGGTGAGCAGGTGCTGCCCGAGGAAGCCGCCCTCCCTGCCGAGCGGCTCGGCCGGGCCCTCCACGACGACCCTGTCGTTGGGGAGCTCGCGCTTGGCCTTGCTCGCGTAGCCGAGCAGCACGCCGATGCCGCCGTCGATGTCGAACTTCGAGTCGAACAGGGTCGCGCCGGTGCGGTAGGAGAGCTCGTACAACTCGTCGCGGTGCTTGCGCAGCAGCTGGCCGGCCTCCTTCACCAGCTCGGCGCGCTCGTGAAAGGTCAGCGCGCGCAGCGCGGGACCGCCCACCTGACGGCCGTAGCCGAGTGCGGCGGCGAAGTCGATGCCCGCCGAGGAGACCTCGGCGACGAGATCGCCGGTCGCCGCGTCGTAGACCGGGGCCCCGGCGTCTGGCGCGTACCAGCGGCCTGCCACATAGCTGCGGACTACTGCCATGAAGCGTTTCCCCCCGCGGCGACGCCCTTTACATACCGACCATTCAGTAATTTACTCTCCCTGATGGAACTTGACCAGAGGCCGGGGCGGGAAACGGGCGGCCCCGCGCCGCGCCGCCGCGGACGCCCCGGCTACGACCTTGAGGCGGTGCTGCGGGTCGCGGTCGAGGTCTTCAACGAGCGCGGCTACGACGGGGCGAGCATGGAGGACCTGTCGAGGCGCCTCGGCATCGCCAAGTCGGGCATCTACCACCACGTGGCCGGCAAGGAGGAACTGCTCCGGATGGCCCTGGACCGGGCGCTCGACGGACTCTGGGAGGCCGCCGACCGTGCGCAGTGCCTCGACGCGCCCGCGATCGTGCGGCTCGAGCGACTCGTCCGCGACGCGGTCGGCGTGCTCGACGCGCGGCTGCCGTACGTCACGCTGCTGCTGCGCGTCCGGGGTAACACAGCGACGGAACGGGCCGCGCTCAAGCGGCGGCGCGCGTTCGACGCCCTGGTCGCCAGCCTGGTCGAGGAGGCCGAACGGGACGGCGACATCCGGACGGACATCGACCCGAAGCTGACCGCGCGGCTGCTGTTCGGCACGGTCAACTCGCTCGTCGAGTGGTACCGCCCGGCCGCGCCCGGCGCGGCGAACCCGGTCAGCGCGACCGCGCTCGCGGACGCGGTCTGCGCGATCGCCTTCGACGGCCTCCGCGTCCGGCCTTACTGAAGATCTTTGTCGTTTCGGCCCCTATGAGGGCCGAAAAGCCAAAGATCTTTTCGAAATGATCGGGCAAGAGCGGGGAAGTCCGGCGGCGCTGATCGTCACGAAGTGCGGCTGCCGCGTCAGGGGCGGTTTCGCGGGGTGTGGCTGCGGCCGCGGAACTCGGCGATGACCTGGTCGTCGCGGGTGACCGTGACGTCGTAGATGCCGCTGCGGCCGTGGCTGGTGCGCATCCGGGCCTCGGCCACCAGGACGTCGCCGCGGCGGCCCGGGGCGATGAAGACGATGTCCGCGCCCGCCGCCACCGTGACCGGGCCCCAGCTGTTGCAGGCGCAGGCGAAGGCCGTGTCGGCGAGGGAGAAGATCACCCCGCCGTGGCAGATGTCGTGCCCGTTGACCATGTCGCCGGTGACGGTCAGCCGGGTCCGCGCCCAGCCGTCGCCGTAGCCGGCCAGTTCGATGCCGAGCAGCCGGGAGGCGGCGTCGCCGGCCATCATCGCCTCGACGGGGCCGGACTGGTCAACAGGCTGTGACATGAGGCTCCCGATCTCGGCGCCAAGGGCTGCGTTCGGTCAATAATATGACGGTCGCGCGGCGGCCCCGGGGAGCGCCATGAGCAGGTAAAGGCCAGGTCATTCCGAACGGGTCGTGGTTTCACCAGCGGCTTTACCAGTCTGTAAGGGGCATTGCGTAACTGTTATGGCAGGTTCTGAGCTGCCCCTCATTTCTCGTTAGCTCTTTCGTGCGGCTTACCTGCTCCTTAAGCAGTGCGGCAGAACGGGGTAGTGCGGCGACGGGTCGTTAGGTTAGGCCCCGGGCAACACACGAAATGGCGCGATCGGGCGAGGCCTTTCGGTTTGCCGGACCACTCAATCGAAAGGACCTCGGGCATGAAGCACACCGGCCTGAAGCACACCGGCCTGCGGAACAACGGCCTGCGGAACACCGGACTGCGGACGTCAGGCAGGCTCACGGTTGGCAAGTTCCGCCCGCGTGCGGCATCGCTCCTGGCGGGCGTGCTGGCCGCGGGCGCGGTGTTCGCGGCCGCCGGGTGTTCCGCGTTGGGCGGCTCAAGCGCGGCCGGCGCCGCCAGCGAAAGTGTCTCGCTTTCCGGGTCGACCACCAGCGCCGCGGCGCAAATCGCGAACGGCAGGGCGGGCGGTTTCCAGGTCCTCACCCTGAACGACCAGCGTGACATTACGTTCAACCAACTGCTCGGCATTAACAACGAGGGCGTTATCGCTGGCTACTTTGGCAGCGGCAACGCCGGCCACCCGAACAAGGGGTACCAGCTGAGCGCGCCGTACTCCCAGGGCCAATTCGGCAACGAGAACTTCCCGTACTCCGCGCAGACGCAGGTCACCGGCCTCAACGACGAAGGGGTCACGGTCGGCTTCTTCTCCACCCAGAACGGCGCCACCCCCGCCGCCGACAACAACTTCGGCTTCTGGAGCTACCGCGGGCGCTTCCACGCGGTGAACTTCCCGACCAGGTACCACTCCAACCCGCCGGTCAACCAGTTGCTCGGTGTCAGCGACGCCGGCTGGGCGGTCGGGTTCTACAACGACAGCAAGGGCAACGCCCACGGCTACGCGTACAACCTGGAAAGCGGCCGGTTCAAGCCGGTCACCGTCGACGACGCGACCTCGCTGACCGCCGCCGCGGTCAACAACTTCTCCACGATCGCCGGGTTCTACACCAACGCGGCCGGCGTCACCGACGGCTTCGTCAAGTGGGTCAACGGCCGCGTCGCCACGCTCGCGGTGCCGGGCGCGGCGATGACCCAGGCGTTCGGCATCAACGACCGGGGCGAGGTCGTCGGCACCTACACCGTCGGCACCGGCAACAACGCCGTCACCCACGGCTTCACCTGGTGGGACGGCAGGTTCACCACGGTCAACTACCCGCAGGCCAGTTCCACCGCGCTCAACGGCGTGAACGACGAGGGCGACGTCGTCGGGTTCTACACCGACGCGGCGGGCAACACCGACGGCTTCGTCGGCCTGCCGTAGGGCGTCGCGCCGCAAGGCGCCGCCGAGACTGGCCGGGGTGGCTCTGGTCGCGGAGCCGCCCCGGCCTTTTCGCGCGCCCGGGGCGAGTAGGGGGACGCGATAGGCGAAGCGACGGCTCGTTCGGGATAATCAACAGCGTCAGCCCGAACGGGAGGTTGCTCCGCGCCTCACCAGCAGCGGGGACGGTTGTCTGGGAAGAGGCCTATGGAAGCGTTCAAGGACCGGGTCGCCATTGTCACCGGGGCCAGCCGGGGCATCGGGCTGGGGATCGCCGCCGAACTTGTCCGGCAGGGCGCGAAGGTATGCGTGACCGCGCGGGGCGCCGAGGCGCTCGCCGCGGCCGTCGAGTCGCTGGGCGGCCCGGACGCGGCCATCGCGGTGCCCGGCAAGTCCGATGACCCCGCGCACCAGGCCGAAGCCGTCGCGAAGACCATGGCCGCGTTCGGGCGACTGGACATGCTCGTCAACAACACCGGCATCAACCCGGTCTACGGCCCGATCGCGGACGTCGACCAGGCGGCCGCCGCGAAGATCCTCGCGGTCAACGTGCTGGCGCCGCTCGCCTGGACCCGGCTGGCCAGGGACGCCTGGATGGGCGCCCACGGCGGCTCGATCGTGAACGTCTCGTCCGTGGCCGGGGTGCGCCCGTCGCCGGGGATCGGCATGTACGGGGTCAGCAAGGCGGCCCTGATCCGGCTGACCACGGAACTCGCCGTCGAACTCGGGCCGCGCATCCGGGTGAACGCGGTGGCGCCGGCGGTAGTGAAGACGAAGTTCGCCACGGCCCTGTACGAGGGGCGCGAGGAGGAGGTGTCCGCGGCCTACCCGCTCAAGCGCCTCGGGGTGCCGCAGGACATCGCGAGCGCGGTCGCGTTCCTGCTGTCCGACCAGGCGAGCTGGATCACCGGCCAGACCCTGGTGCTGGACGGCGGCGTGACCCTGGTCGGCGGCGTGTAGCCGGCCTCGCGGCACGGTCATTTGACTGATTCTGGTGCCCCGTGCGGGTGCCAGAATCAACCTAAGCATGTTCTGTCCGTTGAATGAGAGGCGTTCATGGCCGACTGGATCGATACTCAGCTCACCACCAAGCTAAGCCCGCGTCCGGTCACCGAGACCGTGACCCGGCTGACCGGCATCCTGGCCGCGAAGGGCATGAAGGTCTTCGCGGTCATCGACCAGCGCGCGGAGGCGCAGGGGGCCGGGCTTGAGCTGCGCGCGACCACCCTGGTGATCTTCGGGAACCCGGCGGCCGGCACCCCGGTGATGGACGCCGCGCCGCTGTCCGCCCTTGACCTGCCGCTGAAGGTACTCATCTGGGATGACCGCGGGCAGACCAAGGTTAGCTACATCTCGCCGGGCGCGCTGGCCGAGCGGTACGGCCTCAGCCCCGACCTGGCGGCCAGGCTGGCGGGCGTCGACCCGCTGACCGACGCACTGGTCGCCCCGTAGCCGTCCGGCGGCCGGACGGGTGAACAAAGACCGTCGCCGCTAACCTCAGAGCATGGTTTCCGAGATCTTCGACCCGGCGCGGTGGCGCGCGGTTGACGGGTTCGACTTCACCGACATCACCTACCACCGCGCTGTTGATTCCAGCGGGGGGGACTCCGGCACCGTCCGGGTGGCGTTCAACCGGCCAGAGGTCCGCAACGCCTTCCGCCCGCATACCGTGGACGAGCTGTACACCGCGCTGGACCACGCGCGGATGTCGTCCGACGTGGGGTGCGTGCTGCTGACTGGCAACGGCCCGTCGCCGAAGGACGGCGGGTGGGCCTTCTGCTCCGGCGGTGACCAGCGGATCCGCGGCAAGGACGGCTACAAGTACGCCGACGGGGAGACGCGCGAGAGCATCGACCAGGCCCGCGGCGGGCGGCTGCACATCCTGGAGGTGCAGCGCCTCATCCGGTTCATGCCCAAGGTGGTCATCTGCGTGGTCCCCGGCTGGGCGGCCGGCGGCGGGCACAGCCTGCACGTGGTCTGCGACCTCACGCTCGCCAGCCGCGAGCACGCGCGCTTCAAGCAGACCGACGCCGACGTGGCCAGCTTCGACGGCGGGTTCGGCTCGGCCTATCTCGCCCGGCAGGTCGGCCAGAAGTTCGCCAGGCAGATCTTCTTCCTCGCCGACACCTACGACGCCGAAGAAGGACACCAGATGGGCACGGTCAACGCGGTGGTGCCGCACGCGGACCTGGAAAGCACCGCGCTGGAGTGGGCCGCGAAGATCAACGGCAAGAGCCCCACCTCGCAGCGGATGCTGAAGTACGCCTTCAACGCGATCGACGACGGCCTGGTCGGCCAGCAACTCTTCGCCGGCGAGGCGACCCGGCTCGCCTACGGGACCGACGAGGCCGCCGAGGGCCGTGACTCGTTCCTGGAGAAGCGCGACCCGGACTGGCGCCGCTTCCCCTGGCACTACTAAGCCCCGGGCAAACCCCGCGCGGGCGGGCCGAGCAGGGACGTCAGCTGGTCCGGCAGGGACAGGGGGGAGGCCAGGCGGTTGTCGATGACCGTGTGGGGGGCGGCGGGGGCGGCATCGAGGCGCATGCGGGCGGTGAACGCCGCCCAGTCCGCTAGCTTGCCGGCGTCGCGGGGCGAGCCGCGCGACTCCAGGCGCCGGCGCAGCGTGGCCGCGTCCGAGCGGACCCAGAGCAGGCGCACCGGGCCGCCGCCGAGTTCGCCCGTCCAGGCGTCCCAGCGGGCCGGGTCGTGGATCTGCCGGGTGAACGGGCCCGACAGCAGGACCGGGCAGCCGTAGCGGCGGACCTCGCGGGCGGTCGCGGTCATCCCGGCGTACTCGTGCGCCTTGACGTGCTCGTCGTACCACGGGCCCTCCCGCTCCCCGGGCGGACGGCCGGCCGCGGCCAGGACCGCCGCGACGAACGGCCCGTACATCGTGTCCTTGTCGAGCAGCGCCGGCACCGGGTCGAGCCGGGCGAGCAGCAGCCGCGCGACCGTGCTCTTGCCCGCGCCCGGCGGGCCCGCCACCACCCAGGCGGTCCCGGGAACGCTCATGCTCGCCAGCATACGGCCGGCGCCTTTCCCGGTACCGGACGGCCGCCCGCCGCGTGCCGCTGCGCCCCGAGCAGCCTACGGCACCGTAGCCGGGCTTGAGATGACTCCCCCCAGGTTGCCCGTCTCGCCCGCCTCACTATGGTTGGCCTGCTGCGAAAAAGGCAACAGGGAGAATCATGAGGAACGGTGCCGCGCGGGGTGTTCTTGAGCTGGGCGCCCTGGGTGTCGTATTCGGTGACATCGGGACAAGTCCGCTCTACACGGTGCAGACGCTGTTCGACCCGACCGATCCGCACCGGGTCGCGGTGGTGGCCCAGAACGTCTACGGCGCCGTCTCGCTGATCTTCTGGTCGGTGATCGCGGTCGTCATGGTGACCTACGTGCTGTTCGTGATGCGCGCGGACAACGACGGCGAGGGCGGGATCATGGCCCTCATCACCCTGATCCGGCGGCACAGCGCGCCGAGCGGCCGGAAGGTCGCGCTGGGGCTCGCCGCGCTCGGGATCTTCGGCGCGTCGCTGTTCTTCGGCGACAGCATGATCACCCCGGCGATCTCGGTGCTGTCGGCGATCGAGGGTGCGCAGGTAGCGGCCCCGTCCGTGGGTGCCATCGTGCTCCCGATCACCGCGACCGTCCTCATCGCGCTGTTCATGCTGCAGCGACTCGGCACGCAGGCGGTCGGACGGCTGTTCGGCCCGGTGATGGCCCTGTGGTTCACGCTGATCGCCGCGCTCGGCATCCGCGGGATCGCCGGCCACCCGGCGATCCTGCGGGCGCTGTCCCCCAGCTACGCGTTCTCGTTCCTGTTCCTGCACTTCGGCACCGGGTTCTTCGCGATGGCGGCCGTGGTGCTGTCCGTCACCGGCGCGGAGGCGCTCTACGCCGACATGGGCCACTTCGGCCGGGGGCCGATCACGCGGTCGTGGATCTTCGTGGTGTTTCCCGCCTGCATCCTGAACTACCTCGGACAGGGAGCGCTGATCCTGTCCCGCCCCCGTGACATCAGCAACCCGTTCTTCCTGCTGGTGCCGTCCTGGGGGCGGATCGCGATGGTGGTCGTGGCCGCCGCCGCCACGGTCATCGCCTCGCAGGCGGTGGTCTCCGGCGCGTTCTCGGTGGCCCAGCAGGCGGCGCAGATCGGCTACCTGCCCCGGCTGCGCATCGCGCACACCTCGGAAGAGCGGATCGGGCAGATCTACGTGCCGTGGATCAACTGGGCGCTGTGCGTCGCGGTGCTCGCGCTGGTCTTCACGTTCCGCACGGCCACCGCGCTGGCGTACGCGTACGGCGTGGCGGTCACCGGGACGATCACGATCTCCACCCTGCTGTTCTTCTACATCGCCCGTAACCACTGGAACTGGCCCCTGTGGCGGGTGCTGCCCGTCGGTGGCCTGCTGCTGTGCATCGACCTGCTGTTCTTCGCCGCGAACCTCATCAAGCTGCCGCACGGCGCCTGGCTGCCGCTGGTCATCGGCATCGCCGTCTTCACCGTCCTCACCACCTGGCAGAAGGGCCGGCACCTGGTCAGCCGCCAGCGCACGGTCGACGAGGGCTCGCTGCGCGAGTTCATCGACGGGCTGCACGCGTGCCGGCCTCCGCTGCCCCGGGTGCCGGGGACCGCGGTCTTCCTCAACCGGGGCAAGGCCACCGCCCCGCTGGCCCTGCGCAGGAACGTCGAGCACAACCACGTGCTGCACCGGCACGTGATCATCCTGGCGATCGAGACCGTCCCCGTGCCGCACGTCCCGGTGCCCGACCGGCTCGAGGTCGACGACCTCGGCGACAAGGGTGACCAGATCTTCCACGTCACCGCCCGCTTCGGCTACGCGGACTCCCCGGTCGTGCCCCCGCTGCTGCCGCTCATCCACACCGAGGGGAAGGGCGAGCCGCTCGATGTCAGCGAAGTCTCCTATTTCCTGTCCACCATCGAGATACGCCACGGCAGCACGCCGGGCATGAGCCGCTGGCGCAAGCGGCTGTTCATCGCCACCTCCCGGCTGACGGCCGACGCGGCCGAGTACTTCCAGCTCCCGCGCGAGCGCACGGTCATCATGGGTTCCCGCATCGAGCTCTGAGCGGGCCGGAACTCTAAGCGGGCCGGAACTCTAAGCAGGCCGGAACTCTAAGCAGGCCGCACCATGCCGGGTTCGGCTTCCACGTCGTAGTCGTAGCGCCAGGCGCGGAGCTTCCTGGTGTCGATGAGCTCGCCGATGCCGCCGCCCACGACGGCCGCCGTTAGTCCGCTGCCCGCTACCACAACGGCATTATGACACACTTGAATGTGACGACAAATTCCCCTGGTTTTCTTTAGGGCCGCTAATTATCCCACAGAGAAGCGGCCTTCACCAGGGCTGACAGCCGACTCGGAGCCGGCGTAGGTTGCAGCCATCGGCATTCACGAAAGAGGCGGCCATGCAGCGCAGCACCGAGCGTATCCACACGACCCATGTGGGAAGCCTGCCGCGGCCGGCGGTGCTGCTCGACCTGATGCGGGCGAGAGCGGGCGGCCAGCCGGTCGATTCCGCGGTGCTCGCGGCGGCCGAGCGCGACGCCGTCGCGCAGGTCGTGAGCCGGCAGCGGGCCGCGGGCCTTGACGTCGTGAGCGACGGCGAGCAGAGCAAGACCGGGTTCTTCGCCTACATCGGGCAGCGGCTCGGCGGCTACGAACCCCGCCCCGCGCTCAGCTCGGTAAGCCGCTTCCAGGTCGAGATCGACGCCTTCCCCGAGTACTACGCGCAGTACCTCAAGGGCGCGATGACCGGGAGCAGCGCGGTTCCCAGCATCCCGCTCGCCTGCACCGGGCCGGTGACCTACATCGGGCAGGACCGGCTGCGCCAGGACCTGGAGAACCTGCGCGCCGCGGTCGGCGACGCGGGCCCCGACCAGGTGTTCGTGCCCGCCGTGGCGCCGAGCGGGGTCGGCGGCAACGAGTACTACCCGACCGAGGAGGCGTACCTGGACGCGGTGGCCGACGCGCTGCGGGTCGAGTACCTGGCGATCGTCGACGCCGGCTTCACCCTCCAGGTCGACGACCCCTTCCTGAGCGAGGTGTTCAGCTACTCCACCGCCCCGGTGGCGCAGCGGATCGCGGAGGCGGAGCGCAGCGTCGCGGCGACCAACCGGGCGCTGCGGGGCATCCCCAGGGACCGGGTCCGGCTGCACACCTGCTACGGGATCAACGAGGGCCCCCGGGTCTTCGACGCGCCGCTCGGCGACCTGATCGACCTCCTGCTCACGGTCAACGCCGGCGCCCTGTCCTTCGAGGCGGCCAACCCCAGGCACGAGTACAACTACCACGTGTTCGAGTCGGTCAAGCTGCCCGACGGCTACGTGCTGCTGCCCGGCGTCATCAGCCACGCGACCAGCATCGTCGAGCACCCGGACACGATCGCCGACCGGATCGTCCGGTTCGCCGAGCGGGCCGGCCGGGAGAACGTGGTCGCCAGCGCCGACTGCGGCTTCTCCTCCCAGGCCACGTACCACCCGGAGATCCACCCCAAGATCATCTGGGCCAAGTTCGAGGCCCTCGCCGAGGGCGCCCGCCGCGCGACGGCCCGCCTCTGGTGAGCCACCGCTATGGCTGGAAAACCAGGCGGCCGGTGGTCATGCCGGCGCCGAGGCGGCGCAGGCCGTCAGGGACGCCGGACAGCGGCAGCCGCTCGGTGACCAGCGGCCTGATCTGGCCCGCGGCGACGAGCCCGGTCAGTTCCCGCTGGCAGGCGCGGATGAGGTCCGGCCTCAGCTGTTCGTACAGGCCCCAGTGCAGGCCGAGGATGTCGTAGTTCTTCACGAGGGCGTGGTTCAGCGCCGCCTGCGGGATGTCGCCGCTCGCGAAGCCGACGACCACGATCCGGCCCTCGAACGCGATGCACTTGGTGGACTTCCGGAAGGAATCGCCGCCCACGGGGTCGTAGACGACGTCGGCGCCCTTGCCCGCCGTCACTTCCTTGACGACCGCGACGACGTCTTGCGCGGACCGGTCGATCACTACGTCCGCGCCGAGTTCCCGGGCCAGCGCCACCTTCGACGGGCCGCCGACCACGCCGATGACCCGGGCGCCCGCGGCCTTGCCGAGTTGAACCGCGCCGCTGCCGACGCCGCCCGCCGCCGCGTGCACGAGCAGCGTCTCCCCCGCCTGCAGCCGCGCCTTGCGGTGCAACCCGAACCAGCCTGTCTGGTACGTGACGAGGAACGGCGCCGCCTCGGCGTCGTCAAGGCCCGCGGGCGCGGGGAACGAACGCGCCGCGTGCATGACCGCGTACTCGGCGAATGCCCCGGCCGGGAAGACCGCCGCGCCGATCACCCGGTCGCCGGCCGCGAACCCGGTCACGTCCGGGCCGGCGGCGACGACCTCGCCGCACAGTTCGACCCCCGGGGTGAACGGCAGCGCCGGGCGGGCCTGGTAGGTGCCCAGGCAGAGCAGGTAATCGGGGAAGTTCGCCGCCGCCGCGCGGACGCGCACCAGGAGTTGCCCGGCGCCGGGCTCGGGACGCGGCACCTCGGCGAGTTCCAGGGCGTCTTCCGGCTGACCGTGCCGTACGGCCCGCCAGGCCTTCACGCCGGCTCCCCGGTTGACTCGGCCGGCGCCTCGACCCGCTGTTGCATGCGCGACATGCCGCGCAGCCACCGGTCGGTGTCGGCGGCCCGGCGGACGTAGTAGTCGCGGACCTCGGGATGAGGCAGCACGAGGAACGTGCCGGCGGCGAGCGCGGCGGCCAGGGCATCGGCCACCTGCGACGGCTCGATGGCCGAGTCGGCGAGCACGACCTCCCCCGCCCGGCTGGAGTTGGCGAGCATCTGGGTCCGCACCCCCTGAGGGCAGACGCAGTGCACGGCCAGGCCCCGGTGCGCGTAGGTCGCGGCGAGCCACTCGGCGAACCCGACCGCCGCGTGCTTGGTCACCGAGTACGGCGCGGAGCCGAGCATGGTCAGCAGTCCCGCCGCCGACGCGGTCACCACGAACGTCCCGCTGCCGCGGTCCAGCCAGCCGGGCAGCAGGCTCCGCGCGGCGCGCACGTGGGCCATCGTGTTGACCTCCCAGACGCGCTGCCACACCTCGTCCGGCTCCTCCGGCCCCCGGCCGCCGCCCGTCCCTGCGTTCGAGCAGTAGATGTCGATCTCGCCGAGGAACTCGCGGGCGGCCCCGATGAGGTCGTCGATGCCGCGCGCCGTCCCGGCGTCGCCGGGGACCGCGAGGCCGCCGATCTCTCCTGCCACCGCCCGCGCCTGCGCCGCGTCCAGGTCGTTCACCACGACCCGGGCGCCATCGGCGGCGAGCCTGCGGGCGATGGCGCGCCCGATCCCGCCGCCACCACCGGTCACTACCACTCCGGCACCGCTCACGATCGTCATGCCCGAACGATACCGAGCCGGGCCCCGGCTGCCCATGGTCTGGCGGCGGGCTCTTTCCTGGCGGCGGCGGTGACCGGGGGAAGGCCGTGCCGACAGCGTCAGCCCTCGGGCGGCGGGCTGCCCCCGGGTGGCGGGCTGCCCCCGGGTGGCTGCGGGTGGCGGCCGCTCTCGGCCGAACGGTTCGTTGTTTCACGTTTCCGTCCGTGTCCTTCCCCCGCTACGTCCCGTTCCGGTTCATTGCCGGGTGAGTTACGGCTCATAGGAAACTGAAACACTGGTGAGAGTCGGCCTGAAGTGAAGCTGGATAATTTCAGTTCATGTCCTTTGAAGAGGGGGGCTGGGGCCGGCCAGTCGAGGGTGACCCGCGCGCCGCGTCTGGGCAGCCGGGATACCCGCGGCCCGGGTACCAGCAGCAGGCGGGGCAGCCGCAGCAGCCCAGGTACCCGCAGCCGCCACCGCCCGGGTACCCGCGGCAGCCGGGCGACCCGCGGCAGCCTGGATATCAGCAGCGTCCCGGATACCAGCAGCCCGGCTACCAACAGCACCCTGACTACCAGCAGCACCCTGACTACCAGCAGCCTCACTACCGGCAGCCCGGCTACCAGCAGCCGGCTCCCCAGCCGGTCTCGCGGTGGGGCGGGGCGACGGGGAACGAGCGGCTCACCGCGATGACCGGTGCGGTGCTGCTCGTCCTGCTGGTGGCCGAGGGCTTCACGATCCTGGGCCTCAGGCAGCTGCTCACCGTGCACTTCTTCATCGGCATGCTCTTGATCGGCCCGGTCGCGCTTAAGGCGGGGTCGACCATCTACCGCTTTACCCGCTACTACACGGGGCACCCCGAGTACAAGCGGAAGGGACCGCCCGCGCCGCTGCTGCGCATACTCGGCCCGTTCATCGTGCTGCTGACGACGTGCGTCATCGGCAGCGGCGTCATGCTGGCGGTCGTCGGCCCGGCCGGCCAGGGCTCATGGCTCTTCCTGCACAAGGCCTCGTTCGCCCTGTGGTTCTGCGCGATGACCCTGCACGTGCTCTGGTACGTACCGCGCCTGCCCCGGCTGCTCAGCCGCGAGCTCCGGGGCGTCGCCGACCCGGAGGACAGCGGCTACGCCGGAAGCGGCCGGCATTCGAGCCGGGCGGTCGCGGCCCTCGGCGGCCGCGGCGTCCGACTGGCGCTGCTCGCCGGCTCGCTGCTCTGCGGCCTGGTGATCGCGATGCTCAGCGTGCACCTGGCAGGCGCGTGGCAGTTCTCGCTCGGGTACTGAGCTTCCGCCGCGCCCCGGCCCGCTCCGGCAGGACGTGACGTCGGACCCGGGGCGGTACGGACCAAAGTCCATGCCGCGAGCGGGCGACGGCGGCGCACCGTAGGGGAAAGACGCTCACCCTGAGCGTGCCCTACACCCGGCGGAGCCCGATGATGGCAGCGACGAAGCAGCCCATTCCTGGGACGACGATCTTTGACGGCGAGCAGGCTCAGAAGGGCTACGCGCTGAACAAGATGTGCATGTCCTTCAACGACGCGGACCGCCGCAAGGAGTTCCTGCGCGACGAGGACGCGTACTGCGCCCGCTACGGCCTGAGCAGCGAGCAGCGGGAGGCTATCCGGCACCGCAACGTGCTCGAGCTCATCGCGGCGGGCGGCAACATCTACTACCTGGCGAAGTTCGCCGGTATCTTCGGCCTGGACGTGCAGGACATCGGCGCGCAGCAGACCGGGGTCAGCAAGGAAGAGTTCAAGGCCCGGCTGCTGGAAGCGGGGCGGTGACGGCGATGGCCAGGGTCGTCGGCTGCGTCACGACCTCGCATGTCCCGGCGATCGGCCGGGCGATCCAGCACGGACTGCAGGAAGAGCCCTACTGGAAGCCGTTCTTCGACGGGTTCAAGCCCGTGCACCAGTGGCTGCGCGGCGCGCGGCCCGATGTGGTCGTCCTCCTCTACAACGACCACGGGCTGAACTTCTTCCTCGACAAGCTGCCGACCTTCGCGATCGGCGCGGCCCCGGAGTACCGCAGCGCGGACGAGGGCTGGAACATCCCGACCGTGCTCCCGTTCGCCGGCGATCCCGACCTGTCGTGGCACATCATCAACTCCGTGGTCGCCGAGGACTTCGACATCACCACCTGCCAGGAGATGGTCGTCGACCACGCGGTGTGCAACCCGATGGCGCTGCTGTGGCCCGGGGGCCAGCCATGGCCGGTCAAGATCGTGCCCGTGGAGGTCAACACCGTGCAGTTCCCGCTGCCGTCCGCGTCGCGCTGCTACCACCTGGGCGAGGCGATCGGCCGGGCCATCGCCTCCTACCCGCGGGACCAGCGCGTGCTCGTGATGGGGACGGGCGGTCTTTCGCATCAGCTGGACG
>DAHWEX010000667.1 GCA_027326205.1 Actinomycetota bacterium | reverse complement strand
ACGCCTCCGCCGCCTAAGCCGACACCTCGCCGAAAAGCGACGGGTGAAGTGTCGGTGTCGGAGGGTAACGTGCTTTCGTGGGAAAGCTGGTGATTCGATGCGACCGCAATCTGTTACTCGTCCGCGCAACCTGGCGCATCTCGCCGATGATCCGCGGGGATATCCGGTCATCGCAACGATCGGCCGCGGCAAGGATGGACCCGATTTCGGGTCCATCAATGAGCTGCGGAAGCTCGTGCTGGCTACGTTCGACTGGTGCTCGGTCTGCGGGCTTCCGTTCAAAGGCACGGACCGCTGGCAGGTAGCGCCTGGCGACGACTGGAAAAACCGGGCGCCGGATGTGGGACTGGTCTTCAACGAGGCCCCGGCGCACGAGATCTGCCTCGTCTACGCGGCCCGGTAGCAGCCGCGGCTGATCAGCGACATCAGCGAGGCGAAGTGCCCGGTCGAGCGGGCGAACAGGTACTCGGCCAGGTCGCCGGCGATCATGCCGCGCCAGGACCCGGCGAGCACCAGCTCGCGCTCGATGCCCAGCAGCAACTGTCGCCAGGACCGCCTGCCCTCCTGCGTGCGCATCTCGAACGGGCTGATTGTCAGCACGTTCCACCGCCGCGCGGTCTGGGAGAACGCGGCGTCGGCGCCGACCAGTTGTCAGGGTGCTGGCGGGTTCAGGTGATGCGCTGCTCGGCGAGGTCGAGCCAGTGGTCGACGTCGCTTGGGGTGAAGTGGCGGATCGCCCAGTCGGCCATCCGCAGGCTCATGTGGGCCCACATCGGGGTGAGGATGTGCGGGGGTATGGCGTCGAGCAGCTGGTCGAGACGGTGAGTAGCTGCCGGGTCGGCTGTGATGGCGTGTATGCCGAATCGGAGGGTGACTAGGTCGAATCGCCGGTCGCCACGGGCCGCGCCGTCCCAGTCGATGACGCCGGTGATCTTGCCGCTGTTGGTGAGGAGGTTGGCGGGCTGGTAGTCGCAGTGGACGGCGTCGTGGCCGCTGAGAGAGCCGGGATGGCTGGCTCCGATGGCGGTGATCCAGCGATCGAGCCGTCTGGTACGGGCACTGTGCCCGCGCAGCGGCTGGTGCAGGCAGTAGCCGGGCCCGTCGCTGGTGAGGTAGAGCCTGACGGAGGGGATGGCGGGACGGCCGGCGAGCTGGCCGGCCTGAAGGTCGTTGAGGGCGAGTGCCTGGTCGAGCAGCGCGGGAGTGAGGTGGCCGGTCTGAGCGCCGGGAAGGAGTTCCCAGACCAGGGCTACGGCATCGCCTGCCTGGACGGCCAGCTCGGCTGCAGGTGCTGGGTACCCGGCCGCGCGCAGCGCCCCGGCCACGGCCAGCGGGCCGTCCCGCAGGCCGGAAAGGCGGGTGCGGGGCTGCCATTTCAGCACCGCCCGGTGGCCGTCGGGCCAGGCCACGTAGGCGGCGCCGACCTGGCCGCCGGGGCAGGGGCCCTCGATCCGCAGGGCCACGCCGGTTGCGGCGCGGATCGCGTCGGTCATGCGCTGCGCGTTGAGGCGCTCGGCTCTTGGCCACGGGGGAGACATCGTCATCGGGTCAGGTCTGGAGGGACGGGCCGGCGAGCTGTGCTTCGAGGCCGGCAAGGCGACGGTCCTGGAACCGCAGGTTCGAGCGGGCGGCCTTGAGCCGTTCGTCCAGGGTCCGGTTGTCGGTGGTGAGCTGGCGGACGCGCTGCGGCGCCGACCACCGCGGTTTTCGCGTCGGTGCTGGTATAGATGAAGGTCCGGGAGACGGCCGCTCGCCTGGCGACGGCGGCCACGGTGACCGGTGTCTTCTCGCACCGCATCCGGGCGAGCGCATCGTGAACACGGCCGAGAGCCGCCTGGGCGCTGGTGCGACGAACCGTGAGGACGTCGTCGAGCAGTCCGAGGCCAGCCAGGCCTTCTCCAGCCCGTCGATCGCGCACCCGACGGGGCGCGAGTACCTGGCCAGGGACGCGCGCAACGTCGCGTCCTGGTTCGCCGCGCGCGGCCAGCCCGGTGCCGACCCGGATGAGCTCGCGCTCCGGGTGGCCGAGCAGGCCGGCCGCGCGTAGCGCGGCTAGTGAGCGGTCCGGTCCCCGGTGCCGTCCGCGCCGCCGGGGCCGCCGCTGAACAGGTCGTGGAACACCTTGCGCGCGCCCTCCTCGGCCTTCTTGACCGGTTCCCGGTGGCGCAGGTCGGACAGGGCGCTCTCCGCCCGCTTGCCCGCGTCGCTTGCCCGCAGGTCGTTGAAGGCCGCCTCGGCCTTCTTCGCGGCGTCGCTGCCGCGCAGGTCGCTCAGCTTGCCCGCGGCGCGCTGCCCGCGCTCGCTCTCGCGGAACTCCTGCACGCGGGTAGCGGCCCGGTGCGCGCGCTCCGCGGCCTCGCCGCGCAGCCTGGTGACCCGCTCGGACCGCTGCTGCCTGGCCGTCTTCTTGTCGGTGTTCAGCCACTGGGAAAAGCGCGTGGCGAGTTCCTTGATCCTGTCTTCGATCCGGCTCATGACTACCTCCCGGTAATAGTTCCCCCTGCGGGGCGACTCCCCCAGCCGGGTAATCACCCGCGCCTATCGAGAACAAGATATGTCGCGTCGTTAATCCGCGTCCAGCCCGGTTGCCACCCGAGTGTGACGAGCGGAACATTGCGCCCGGGCATCCCCTCGTCGATTGTCGAAGTTGGACCTCACTGGTTCCCACCCGCTCCGTTCCTGAATGGTGCCATGCCCGTCAAGCGCGCTTCCGTCCCCGATCCCCCTGACTTGCCTACCCATGACGAGCGCGATATTCACCTGAACGTCCCGCATTCAGGCACCGGCCGCCCCGGTCTGCGGCTCGCGTTGATCCTGGTGGCCTCGTTCATGGTGGTGCTTGATTTTACAATTGTGAATATTGCGCTTCCGTCGATGGAGCGCGACTTCCGGGTGGCCACTTCGGTCGTGCAGTGGGTGGTCACCGGGTATGCCATCGCCTTCGGCGGGCTGCTCATCCTCGGCGGCCGCGCGGCCGACGTGCTCGGCCGCCGCCGCGTCTTCGTTGCCGGCCTCGTCGTCTTCTCGCTCGCCTCCCTGGCCGGCGGGCTGGCCGTC
>DAHWEX010000659.1 GCA_027326205.1 Actinomycetota bacterium | reverse complement strand
TAAAAACGGACGCCAAGATCGACTTCGCCTGATCCGAGCTCGGAATGTGGACAAGGCAGCGGGAATGTCGGGGGCGGCTGCTCTAATCAGAAGGGGCTCGCACGGCCGCCGGCCGCCGGCGAGAATGAGCGCTCCCCCGGTTCTGCCGTCGGCGGAGATTTGGTCGCTGCCGAGAGGGCGCCGCGAACCACCGCATGGCCTCGGCGAGCGCCCTGGCGGGGGGCGGCCGGACGTCAGTCGACGCGGGCGCGGCGGGGCTGCGGGGCGCGGCCCGCGGGCTGGCCGGGCGGCGGCGGCGGGACCCGGGCGGGGATGTCCAGGGTCAGCTCCTCGCCGCTGATCGTCACCGGCCGGCCGTGATGCTTGATCTCCAGCGGATCGCCCGCCAGCAGCGAGTAGGTGGCGGCCTGACCGCGGACCGACACCCGCACGACGCGGCCGCGGAACCGCATGCGGAAGGACAGCCCGACGATGCCCTGCGGGATCTTCGGGGCGAAGCACAGCCCGCCGTCGACGACCCGCATGCCGCCGAAGCCGCCGACCAGCGCGGTCCACGCGCCGGCCAGGGAGGCGATGTGCAGGCCGTCCTTGGTGTTGTGCTCGCGGTCCTGCAGGTCCATGAACGCGGCCTCGGCCAGGTAGTCGTAGGCCAGGTCGAGGTGGCCGACCTCGGCGGCCATGACCGCCTGCGTGCACGGCGACAGGCTCGAGTCCCGGACGGTCAGCGCCTCGTAGTAGTCGAAGTTCCGGCGCTTCTGCTCCGGGGTGAAGGCGTCCGGCCGCAGTTGCATGGCGAGCACCACGTCGGCCTGCTTGACCACCTGCTTGCGGTAGAGCTGGAAGTACGGGTAGTGCAGCAGCAGCGGGTAGTGGTCCTCGGGCGTGTTCTTGAAGTCCCAGCGGGCGTAGCTGGTGAAGCCGTCGTGCTGCTGGTGGACCTTGAGGCGCTCGTCGTACGGGAGGTACATGTCCTCGGCCGCGTCACGCCAGGACGCCATCTCGTCGGTCGTCACGCCCAGGTCGCGGGCCTCGCCCTCCCGCTTGGCCGCCAGTTCGGCGGCGGCGGCGAGGTTATGCTGCGCCATCAGGTTCGTGTAGAGGTTGTTGTCCTTGACCGCGCTGTACTCATCCGGGCCGGTGACGCCCTCGATGCGGAACTTGCCCTGGGCGTCGTGCTGCCCGAGCGAGCGCCACAGGCGGGCGGTCTCGACCAGGAGCGGCAGGCCGACCTCGCGGGTGAACTCCTCGTCTTCGGTGGCGTCGAGGTAGTTCACCACGGCGGCGGCGATGTCCGCGTTGATGTGGAACGCGGCCGTGGCCGCCGGCCAGTAGCCGGAGCACTCCTCGCCGTGGATGGTCCGCCACGCGAATGCCGCCCCCGCCAGGCCGAGCTCGGCCGCGTGCGACCGTGCGACGTCGAGGGTCATGTGCCGCCAGCGCAGCGCGTCGGCCGCGGCGGACGGGTGGGTGTAGGTCAGCACGGGAAGCACGAACGTCTCGGTGTCCCAGAACGTGTGACCGTCGTACCCGGTCCCGGTCAGCCCCTTCGCCGGGACCGGCCGCTGCTCGGCCCGGGCGCCGGCCTGCAGGATGTGGAACAGGCCGAACCTGACCGCCTGCTGGATCTCCGCGTCCCCCTCGACCTCAACGTCCGCGCCTTCCCAGAAGGCGTCGAGGAAGGCCCGCTGCTCCGCCAGGAGCCCGTCCCAGGTCGTCAGCTCCGCCGCCGCGAGGGCTCCCGCCACCTGGTCGACCAGCGCCGGCCGGGACCGCTGGCTCGACCAGCCGTAGCCGAGGTACTTGACGATCCGCAGTTCGTCGCCCTGGGGCACCTCCGCGGCGACCGTGAGCCGCCCCAGGTCGGTGAAGGACTCCACGCTGAGCGCCATCCGCTCCGGCCCCTTGATCTCGTGGGCCATCCCCGCGGCCAGCCGCAGCTTGCTCGACCGGGTGCCGTGGACGAGGATCGCGCGCGGCCGCCGGCCGTCGGTGGCATTGTGCTCCTCGCCGACCAGCGGTTCGGCGAGGACGGCCGCGGCCCGCGGGTCGGCCGCCGCGACGGGGACCTCCTCGTTCGCCACGATCTCCGACAGCACGACGAGGCGCAGCGGGATGCCGCCTGGGGAGTCGGCCGTCTCCTCCGCGCCGCCCTCCTCGGGCAGGGTTACCGGGATGACGGAGTAGCTGATGGCCGCGACGGCCCGCTGGGTGAGCGAGACCAGCCGCACCGAGGTGACCTTCACCGTGTGCCCGGCCGGCGATGTCCAGACGACTTCCCTGGTCAGGGTGCCGGCCCGCATGTCGAGCCGGCGGGTGTGCGAGCGGACCGTGCCGTACCTGATGTCGAACGGCTCGTCGTTGACCAGCAGCCGGATGATCTTGCCGTTCGTCACGTTGATAACGGTTTGCCCGGTAGCGGGGAAGCCGTAGCCGGCCTCCGCGTACGGCAGCGGGCGGTCCTCGTACAGCGAGTTCAGGTACGTGCCCGGCAGGCCGTGCGGCTCGCCCTCGTCGAGGTTGCCGCGCAGCCCGATGTGGCCGTTGGAGAGCGCGAAGACCGATTCGCTCTGCGCGATCAGGTTAAGGTCGAGCGATGTCTCGGTAAGGCACCAGGGTTCCACCCCGTACGGCGCGTTGGTAATCACGAACCCCACCTCCGTTGCCACCCGGACCGGGCTCCGGCCAGGCGCCCGGCCCTGCTCAGAGCAGTTCCGCTAGATCCTGCACCACGACGTCCGCGCCGTGGGCGCGCAGTTGCCCCGCCTGGCCGACCCGGTCCACGCCCACGACGTACCCGAACTTCCCGGCCCGCCCGGCGGCCACCCCGGCGAGGGCGTCCTCGAAGACGGTCGCCCGCGCCGCGGGGACGCCCAGCAGCCGGGCCGCCTCGAGGAAGGTGTCGGGCGCCGGCTTGCCGCGCAGCCTGGCCGCCTCGGCAACCTGGTGGTCCACCCGCACCTCGAACAGCGACTCCACGCCCGCCGCCTTCAGCGCGGCCTGCGTGTTCGCGCTCGACGACACGATCGCGGTGCGCAGCCCCGCCGCGCGCGCGGCCTCGACGTAGCGGACGGACCCCGCGTAGGCCTCGACGCCGTCGCGCGCGAGAACCTGCACGATGAGGTCGTTCTTCTTGTTGCTCAGGCCCCAGACGGTCTGCGCCCCGGCCGGGTCCGATTCCGCGCCGGCCGGCAGCGAGATCCCGCGCGACTGCAGGAAGGACGCGGTGCCCTCCAGACGCGGCTTCCCGTCGACGTACTCGTCGTAGTCGCGCACGGGGTCGAACGGAACGAAGGGGACATCGTGCTGCGCCGACCACGCGCGCAGGAAGTCGTCGAACATCTCTTTCCATGCCGCGTCGTGCACCTTCGCGGTCTGGGTGATGACCCCGTCCATATCGAACAGGCAGGCGGTCACCGCGTCAGGCAGCCCGAGCATGTCCCCTCCAGGGTCGCAGCGGCCGGGACCGTCCGGGACGCCGCAGGGCGCTACCCAGAAAAGCCCGGTTTTCCGTTTTCGTCCGGTAGTTCGAGGTCACTCTTCGCCAGCTCCTCGATGTTGACGTCCTTGAAGGTCACTACCCGCACGTTCTTGACGAACCGCGCGGGGCGGTACATGTCCCACACCCAGGCGTCGTGCATGGTGACCTCGAAGAAAACCTCGCCGTTGTCGGCGGTGCGCACCGTGAGGTCAACGTCATTCGTCAGGTAGAACCGGCGCTCCGTCTCCACGACGTGAGTGAACAGGCCGACGACATCGCGGTACTCACGGTAGAGCTGCAGCTCCATCTCCGCTTCGTACTTCTCCAGGTCTTCCGCGCTCATGCCACCTATTCTCCCTCCCCTAGCCGCTGACCGATACAGCGCCGCCGACCGGTGCAGCGCCGCCGACCGGCACCGCAGAGCCGGGTACGCACCGGAACGACCGGCGGTGCACCGGGGACGGCCCGTGCTCCGCCAGCGCCCGCAGGTGCTCCCCGGTTACATACCCCTTGTGACGGCAGAAGCCATATACCGGATAACGCTCGTCAAGCTCGTGCATCATCCGGTCCCTGGTGACCTTGGCCACGATCGACGCGGCCGCGACGCTCGCCGCGACCCGGTCGCCCTTCCACATCGCCAGGTTCGGCGCGCCGAGTCCCTGCACGGGAAAGCCGTCCGTTAGCACGTACGCCGGCGTGGTGCGCAGCCCCGCGAACGCGCGGCGCATGCCCTCCACGTTGCACACGTGCAACCCGAGAGCGTCGATCTCGCCGTGCGGTATCACCGTGACGTGCCAGTCGACCGCACGGGAGACGATGCTCTCGTAGTGCCGCTCGCGGGCGGCGGGGCTGAGCAGCTTGGAGTCCGCGAGGCCGGGAAGCCGCTTGAGCGCCGCCTTGTCCAGCACGACCGCCGCGACGACGAGCGGCCCGGCGCACGCGCCACGGCCGGCCTCGTCGATGCCCGCGACCGGCGCGAGCCCGGCGCGCGCGAGCGCGTTCTCGTAGGCGGCGAGCCCGGCGTCTCGCCGCGGGGTGAAGGAGGGAGCAGCCATCTCACTTGGCAGCGTACGCCACCCGCGCACGCCCCGCTCCCGCCTTCCGCTGCACGCTTGGAAACAGGCGCACGCGCCGGTTCTCATCGTCCGTCAGCCGTCTCTTCCAGCATCCCGGACGGCCTGTTGCCGCGCCTGGAAGCGTCCATCGCTTCGGCGAAGGGACGGGATGAACCCCGCGCCACCGGTTATAGCTTCTTGTCAGTCCCCGCCCACCCAGGGGGCCACACCAGCCTAAGGTTTAGGTCCGACAAACGATCTTCCTAACGGCGCTAGCCTGGGCTTTCCGCCTGAGAAACCGCTCTTAGTCTAGCGGCGGACCTTCTGCCCCGACGCTAACTCCTGGCCCGGCGGGACCGCAGGCGGCGCCGGGCCCTGCGCTGCAGCCAGGTGATCGGGACGGCGCCGGCGAAGCCGAGGGCCAGCGGGACCGGAGAGGCCGTCTGCTGGATCGGGGTGCCGTTGGCCATCGCCGACGCCAGGGCCGCCGGGTTCCCGCCGGCCGCGGCCGGGTTGGCGGCGTTGAGCCGCGGCTGCTCGAAGGTGGCCGGGATGTTCAGGAAGCCCCACTGGCTCGGCGGCCAGATGATCACGAAGGCGCGGCCGAGGACGCCGCTCACCGGGATCGTGCCGCCGCCCGGGTCGCCGGTGTGGCCGCGGGAGTCGTCGGAGATCTTGCGGTGGTCGCCCATGACCCACAGCCGCCCCGCGGGGACCGTGACGCTGAACTTCGTCGCGGACGGCACGTTGCCCGGGTAGAGGTATGAGCTCTCGCTCAGCGCGACGCCGTTGACGGTGAGCTGGCCCTGGGCGTTGCAGCAGGCCACCTTGTCGCCGGGCAGGCCGATCACGCGCTTGATGTAGATCGAGGTGTCGTGGCTGACGCCGAACAGCCCCTCAACCTCGCCCAGTCCCCTGGCGAGGATGTTGGAACTGGGCGGCGGGCTGCCGAAGTTCCACGAGCCGGTGCCGTCAAAGACGACGATGTCGCCCCGGTGGATCGGCCGCAGGTGGTAGACGATCTTGTTGATGAGCACCCGGTCGTTGATCGCGAGGGTGTTCTGCATCGAACCGGACGGGATCCAGAAGGCCTGGACGACGAAGGCCTTGATGAGCAGGGCCAGCACCAGCGCGACGACGATGAGGATGGGAACCTCGCGCCAGAAGCTGCGGCGCCGTCGGTGAGAGCGGCGCGGCCGGCCATCGCCCTCGTCTTTTTTCTCGCCGCTGCCGTCATCGCCGGCGACTTCGTCCTGATCCGCCGGGACGCCCGCACCCGGGCCGCCCGGGGCTCCCGCGTCGCGCCCGGGAACCGAGCCGAGGCCGGGGACCGCCTGGGTCTGTTCAAGCTGGGGCACCGGATCGGCCGGGCCCCACGGCGGCGACCCGAAGCCGTCCCCGTTCATCCGCGCTCCCTTGTCCGCTTAGGCCAGGCCTCGTCGTCGTCGCTCATTACCGTGAGCGTACCGCCCGCTCCGCGAGGCCAGCCGGCCGTCGCCCGCGCACCCATATTCTTTTGCCCCAGTCCCGAGGATTCAGCGGGTTAGTGCGATCAAAAGAAAAAGGTTGCAGCTTCACGGTTTTTGCCCCGGTTGGCGGGCTCGTCCCGGTGAGTCGCCAGCAGCGGAACCGCCGCCGGCGTCCGGTCCGCCGCGC
>DAHWEX010000650.1 GCA_027326205.1 Actinomycetota bacterium | reverse complement strand
TCGCGGCGGCCGGCCCGGACGGCGGCGCGCGCCCCCCGGAGGCGGCAGCCGCCGGCCCGGGGCCGGGGCGGCCCGTGGTGTTCGCGGCGGGGCGCCTCGCCGCGCAGAAGGGCCTCGACGTGCTGCTCGAAGCGGCCGCCGGCTGGCGGGACCTGGACCCCGTGCCGCTGGTGGTGATCGCGGGTGACGGCCCGCTGGCGCGGAAGCTGCGGGCCCGGGCCGTCGAACTCGACGTGCCCGCGGTCTTCCTCGGCCACACGGACGACGTTCCCGCGCGGCTCGCCGCGGCGGCGGTGTTCGTGCTGCCCAGCCGGTGGGAAGGCCAGCCGCTCGTGCTGCAGGAGGCGCTGCGGGCCGGGGCCGCGATCGTGGCGACCCGGGCCGGCGGGGTGGCCTGGCTGACCGGACAGGACGCGGCGCTGCTGGTCCCGGCCGGGGACGCGCGGGCACTGGGCGACGCGGTGCGGTCGGTGCTCACCGACGCCGGCCTGGCCCGGCGGCTGGCCACGGCGGCGCGGGCCCGCGCCGCCGCGCTGCCGGAGCCGGGCGACGCGGTCGCGGCCGTGCTCGCGGCCTACGCCGCCGACCGCCGGTGAACGCGGCCGCCCGGACAGCCGTGCCCCGCGGCCGCCGTGTTTCCGCGATGCCCGGCTTCTGCGATACTTGACCAGTGCCCCTGACACCGACCTGCCTCTGCCTGCTGACCAGGACGGGCGCCGACGGCGGCCGCGAGGTCCTGCTCGGGCACAAGAAGACCGGGCTCGGCACCGGGAAGGTCGTCGCGCTCGGCGGTCACGTCGGACCCGGCGAGTCCGCGGCCGAGGCGGCGGCCCGCGAGGTCAAGGAGGAGTCCGGCCTCTGCGTGGCGCCGGAGTCGCTGACCCGGGTCGCGCACATCACGTTCCGCTTCCCGGCCCGTCCCGCCTGGGACATGACCGTCGAGGTCTTCACCGCTGCGGACTGGGCCGGCGAGCCGGCCGAGTCGCACGAGATCAGGCCCCGGTGGTTCCCGGCCGCGGTGCTCCCGTTCGACCGCATGTGGCAGGACGCGCCGTACTGGCTCCCCCGCGTGCTGGCCGGCGAGCGGCTGACGGCGGCGTTCAGCTACGCGGACGACAACGAGGCCGTCGCCGCGCACTCGGTCGCCCCGCTTCGGTAGCGGCGCGCCCGCTAGGCTCCCTCGCCGGGCGTGGCGGCGGCGCGGCGCCTGCGGCGCCCCGGGCGGGCCGGCGCGGTGTCGCCGGGCCGGGTCTCCCGGTGCTGCGGCCCGCGCGGCAGGCCGTGGCGCAGGTAGTGGTCGAGGATCCGCTCGATCACCTGGGTCAGCGAACTGCCTTCGCGCTGCGCCTTCCGCTGCGCGGCGGCGCGCAGCGCCCGGTCGATCTTGACGGTGATATGCGGGCGCCGCCCCTGCGGCTGGGCCGAGCGCCGCCGCGGGAACGGGGCCGGCGGCGGCACCGCGGGCACCCGCGACCTGACGTCGGCCGGGACCAGCCGCCGCACCCGGGCGAGCACCGCCTGGCGGCTGATGCCGAGCGCGGCCGCCAGCGGGCGCAGCGGCCACCCGCGGTCGTGCAGCGCCGCGAGCGTCGCGGACAGCAGTTCGCTCTGCCCGCTGCTGCGCATGGCGCGCAGCGCCGCCGCGACCTCGTCGGGCAGCACCAGGTCGGCCACGCTCGCCACGGCGGTGCTGACGGGGCCCGGTGCCCTGGCGGGAACCGGTGCCCTGGCGGGGCCGGGCGGCTGAGCGGGACCCGGCGCCCTGGCGGAATCCGGGGCGGCCCGTGCCGGGGCGGGAGCGTTCTCCGCCGCCTCCGCCTCCCCCGGCTCCCGGGAGGCGTCGCCGGCCAGCGCGGCCTGCTGGAGGTAGAGTTGCAGGCCGTGCACGACGACCTCGGACAGCGAGCGGTCCTCGCCCGTGAGCCGGGCGCGCAGCCGCTGCCGGAACTCCAGGTCAAGGCGGAAGGTCAGCAACTGGCGGGCGCGGGTCGCCGCGCCCGCCCCGGCACGGTCCGCCTTCTCGCCGCCGGGCTCGTCCGGGGGCGGGATGAGGCGTTCCGCACCGCGGAAGTCCTGCTGGAACGCCGTCATGATAGCGCCGCCCCGCTCAGCCCGCGGCGGCCGTCTGGCTGTCGCTGAGCTCGACGGCCGGCTCCCGCAGCGCCCGGGTCTCGGTGCGGGCGAACTCCAGGTAGGACTCGATCTCGGCGTCCATGGTCGCTGCGTCCCAGCCGAGCAGGCCGCCCATGACGGACGCGACCGCGGGCGCGGCGGCCGCACCGCCCTCCGGCGCCTCGAAGAACAGCCGGATCCGCCGGGTCAGCACGTCCGCGACGTGCAGCGCCCCCTCGTGCGTGACCGCGTAGGCGGCCTCGGCGCCCAGGTACGGGTAGCCGTCGAGCAGCGGCCCGGCGAGGGCGGGATCGGCCCTGGTCAGCCCGAGAACCTCCTCGGCCAGGGTGCCGTACCGCTCCAGGAGGTGCTCGACCGTGGCCTTCGGCACGCGGTAGTCCTCGGCGAGCCGTCCCGCCTCCGCGGTCGCGGCGGCCAGGCCCTCGGCGCCGAGCAGCGGCAACTGGTCGGTGACCGAGGCCGGAACCGGGCGGTCGTAGCCGGCGACCGCCGCGTCGACGACATCGCGGGCCATCACGCGGTAGGTGGTGAACTTCCCGCCCGCGATGCTGACCAGGCCGGGGGCGGGCTCGTCGATCACGTGCTCGCGCGACAGCTTGGTGGTCGGCGCGGACTCGTCGGCCGCGACGAGCGGCCGCAGGCCGGCGTAGACGCCGATCACGTCGTCCCTGGTGAGCGGCCTGACCAGGGCGCGGTTGGCCTGGCCGAGTATGTAGTCGATGTCGCCGGCGGTGGGCTCGGGCTCGGCCCGGTCGCCGGTCCAGTCGGTGTCGGTGGTCCCGACGATCCACCGCTGGCCCCACGGGATGATGAACAGCACGCTCTTGTCGGTGCGCAAGATGATTCCCGTGTCCGAGCGGATCGCCTCGCTGGGGACCACGATGTGCACGCCCTTGGACATCCGCACCTGGTAGCCGGCCCGCACCCCGGCCAGTTCGTGCACCGGGTCGGTCCAGACCCCCGCGCAGACGATGACCCGCCGGGCGGACACGTCGACCTCCCGGCCGCTTTCGGTGTCCCGGACCCGGGCGCCGACGACGCGCTCGCCGGCGGCGTCGTGCAGCAGTCCCACGGCGCGGGCCCGGGTGGCGATCACCGCGCCGTGCGCCGCCGCGGTCCTGGCGACCGTCATCGTGAACCGGGCGTCGTCGGCCTGCGCGTCGTAGTAGAGCAGCGCGCCGGCCAGGGCGGAGGCCTTCAGGGCCGGGGCGAGGCGCAGCGCGCCGTGCACGCTCATGTGCCGGTGGAACGGCACCTGCTTCTTGGTGACGTTCATGGCGTCGTACAGCACCAGGCCCGCGCCGACGTAGGGGCGCTCGAGGACCTTGCGCTGCAGCGGGTAGAGGAACGAGACCGGCCTGACCAGGTGCGGCGCGATCCGGGAGATGAGCAGGTCGCGCTCCCGCAGCGCCTCGGAGACCAGTTTGAAGTCGAGCTGCTCCAGGTAGCGCAGGCCGCCGTGGATGAGCTTGCTTGACCGGCTCGAGGTGCCGGACGCGAGGTCCAGCGCCTCCACCAGGGCGACGCGCAGGCCGCGCGACGCCGCGTCCAGCGCCGCCCCGGTGCCGGTGACGCCGCCGCCGATCACGAGCACGTCGAACTCGGTGCTCGCGAGCCGGGCGAGGACCGCGGCGCGGTCCCGCGCGTCGAGCCGTCCGGAAGTGGCCATGAGCCGACCTTCTTTCAATCGGCCCCCGCCGGGGCCCGATGGCTTCGCGTTCTTTCACTATCGTATGTACATCGTAAAGGTATGTACATCGTTAACTGCCGGAGGCCGCCCGGTGAAGTTCCGCAGCCGAGCCAGTCGGCCGCGATGCGCCCGGCCAGCCGTTCGAGCAGCGGCCCGGCGTCGGCGATGCACCGCGCGACGTCCGGCTCAAGGTCGGTGAGGGCGTAGGCGGCCGCGATCCCCGCGCCGCGCAGCTGTTGCGCCGTCAGCCCGCGCTGCCCCGCCACGGCGATCACCGCGACCCCGGGGTCGTGGGCCGCGACGGCGCGGGCCACGCCGGCCGGGGCCTTGCCGCGCAGCGTCTGCTCGTCCAGGGACCCCTCGCCGGTGATCACCAGCCGCGCCCCGCCGAGCCGCGCGCCGAAGGACGCCAGCTCGAGCAGCGACTCGATGCCCGGCCGCATCCGCGCGCCGAGGAACAGCATCGCGCCGAACCCGAGCCCGCCGGCCGCCCCCGCACCCGCGGCGTCCCGGACGGGGCCGCCCGCGCCGCCCGTGCCTGCCGCACGGGCCACGCTGGCCTCGGCCACGTCGGCCCACCGGGTGAGCCCCGCCTCGAGCGCCGCCACGTCCCGCGGCGACGCCCCCTTCTGCGGCCCGTAGACCGCCGCGGCGCCGGACGGCCCGAGCAGGGGGTTGTCCACGTCGGACGCGAGCTCGAACTCGATGCCCGGCAGGTCCGTCAGGCCGGCCAGGTCGAGCGCGGCCAGCCGGGCCAGCGCCGCCCCGCCCGGCGGCAGCTCGGCCCCGGCGGCGTCGGCCAGCCGGGCGCC
>DAHWEX010000629.1 GCA_027326205.1 Actinomycetota bacterium | reverse complement strand
CCCTCCCCCGGAGACCCCTCGCCGGGGCTTCGCCCCGGGATGGCGCCTGCGGCGCCGGGTACGTCGTCAGTGGTGCCGGTACCGGTCCGCTTTCCTCCCTGGTGGCTCACGGCCACAGTTTATCTCTTGACGTCAAGAGGCTTGATCTGAGATCTTTTACTTGATATCAAGATTCTTTGTGTCGAGGCTTATTTGGCGACGGAGGAGAAGGACATGTGGGACGCCCGGCAGTACCTGCGCTTCGGCGGCGAGCGCGCTCGCCCGTTCTTTGACCTGATCGCCCAGGTGGACGCGGCCGATCCCGGCTACGTGGCCGACCTCGGCTGCGGGCCGGGCAACCTCACCTCGGTGCTGGCCCGGCGCTGGCCGGGTGCGGAAGTGACCGGCGTCGACAACTCGCCCGAGATGATCGACGCGGCGCGGGCGGCCGAGGCCGGGCGGGCGGCCAACCTCTCCTTCGCGCTCGGCGACGTGCGGGCATGGCAGCCGGAACGCCCGGTGGACGTGCTCGTCTGCAACGCCGTGCTGCAGTGGGTGCCCGGGCACGACGAACTCCTGCTCCGCTGGGCCGGCCTGCTCGCCCCGGGAGGGTGGCTGGCGTTTCAGCTGCCCGGCAACTTCGACCAGCCGAGCCACGAGATCGTCAAGGAGATGGCCGCCTCCGCGCGCTGGCGCGTCCTGCTCGCGGACGCGCGGCTGAACCGGCAGGCGGGCGATCCCGCCGACTACGTCGCCCTGCTGGCGCGGCCCGGGTTCGAGGTCAACGCGTGGGAGACCAGCTACCTGCACATCCTGCCGGGGGAGAACCCGGTACTCGAGTGGACCAAGGGCAGCACGCTCCGGCCGGTGCTGTCCGTGCTCGACGCGGAGCAGGCGCAGGCGTTCGTCACGGAGTACGGGGAACGGCTGGCCGCCGCGTACCAGCGCCGGCCGTTCGGGACGATCTTCCCGTTCCGCCGGGTGTTCGCGGTCATCCGCCGCGCCGGCCTCAGCGGCGACGGCGTAATGGGATCGCGCCAGTAGCGCCGCTATCGGCTAGCCGAAGGCGGAGGCTGGCACCCTGATCGGGTCGGCCGGCACGAGAGTGGCCACCGAAACGTGCGGCCAGGTGAGCCCGTTGAAGTTGAGGAAGACCTTCTGGGCGTACTGAATCTGGGTCGCGGTGGCCTTGATGGTGCGCGGCGCCGTGATCGCGGCGGGCGGGGCGACCAGGAATTCAGGGACGGGCGGGTTGCCGGATGGGATCGCCGGCGAGACCGTGAGCGGCGGGTGACCGGGCTGGAAGGCGGGAACCCGGAGGGTGTACTCGACGGTCTCGATCCAGAACGTGGCTTCCATCGCCACCGCGTCGGCGTTAGGCGAACTGGCCTGCGGGTCGCCCAGCAGGAAGGCGATGTTGCTGAGGCCGCCGCCGAACAGCGGCCTGGGCGGGTTGATGGAGACGGTGATCGCCGTGGTGGAGGTGATGTCGAGATCGGCGATGTGGGTGCTCAGCAGGCTGACGGGATTGTCGAGCATCGCCTGGGTGATCGTGCCGGCCCTGATGAACGCGGTCAGGTCCTGGGGGATGCGGGCGGTGCCGCCCGCGGTGGCGGTCTGGCTGGGGAACGGCGACGCCCCGCCGCCGATGAAGCTGGGGGTGATGTCGACCGTGGGGAAGGAGGGCTTGCCGGCGGTCGTGGCGGCGGTGCCCTGGGCGACGAGGGCGGTGCCGTGCGGGATCGACGCCATCCGCACGAACGAGGCGCCCGCGCTCGGGTCGTCGGTGTGCGGCACGGCCATCCACAGGCCGGGCTCGAAGTGGATGCCGACGCTGTGGCCGGTCGTGACGTCGTTGATGACCTGGAGGTAGGGCACGCCGTTGAGGATGGCGTCGGCCTGGACCATGCCCCGGTTGGGGACCGCGCCGAGGCTGGGGGAGAACGACAGCGTCTCCTGGGTCAGGTTGAGCTCCAGGATGTTGTCGCTGCCCGAGACCGGAACCGGGAGCGCGGTAGGAGTGTTCGGGCTGTCCGGGCGGAAGATCGTGTTGAAGCCTTTGCCGTGGAACGTGCCGGTGAACGCGGCGAGCGCCCCCAGGCTCGGGACCGGCGTGGCGGCCGCGGCCGGTTCCGCCAGGGTCGAGACCTGGTCGAACCTGAACTCGGCGGGCATGGAGAGTGCGGGCTGCAGGTGCAAGTCGCTCATGTTTCCCCCTTAGGCGAGCGGGATCCCTTTTCGAACTCCCTGGTTTCATATTTACCGGTTTAGCAAGCGCGGATAACGCCCTCCGCTAAGGAGGCGCTTGGTGCTCTCGCGGTGTTTTCCCTCGTCCTGCAGTCAGAATACTGAGAAATGTGCGATTGGCAAGGGAGGGGATGGCGATTTAGTGTCTACCTTGGTGTATATGCCGTCGGGTGAGGTTCACGGCATTCCGCTGAACGGGCCGCATAGACCAGCGTCGTTGCCGCTGCCGGGGTGCGAGTAATTGAATGTCACCCGAACGGGTGACATCCGCCGGACGGTTCACGGGAGCGTTTCAGTGGCGGCTGAGCGCAGGCGGGCGCGTAACGAGATTGTTGCGTGATGCGTATCATTTGATTCCGCGACCACGGCGGAGCCGGCGGGGTGCTCGGCGTGAGATCGGGCTGTCGGCCGTAACCCGGTACGATCTGACCCCTGGCGGCCTTTGCGCCGATCCGGACGAAGGGAACTGACGACTGGTGACTCCCCGGCCCGTTGGCGCGCGGTCCGTCGACGAGATCCTGGCTGCGGCGCGGGCCCGGCTGTCCCGGGTGACGCCGGCCGAGGCGGCCGATGAGCTTGACGCCGGCGCCATGCTCATCGACATCCGGCCCGCCGCGCAGCGAGCCGCTACCGGGGAGATCCCCGGCTCGGTCGTGATCGAGCGCAACCACCTCGAATGGCGGCTCGACCCGGAAAGCTCCGCCCGCCTGCCCGCGGTGACCGGGTACGACCTGCGGCCGATCGTCGTCTGCATGGAGGGATACACCTCGAGCCTCGCGGCGGCGGCACTGCTTGACCTCGGTTTTGGCCGGGCCACGGACGTGATCGGCGGCTACCTGGCCTGGCAGGCGGCGGCCCTGCCCACGGCACGCCCCGGCGAGCGCGCCGCGCAGATCGCCCCGGGTGCCTCGCCTGCCTGCTGAGCGTCGCGCCAGCCCTTCGCGGCCGTCGTACCGGGTCTCATCGAACGTCGCGGGTGTGTCCTGCGCCCGGCTGGGTAGCGGTGCCCGGCGGGTCTTTTGCCTGCGCATTTCCAAGAATTCAGCCGAGGCTCTTGCGCAACCTACGGTTTCGTAGGCTACGGTTACGTAAGCGTACAAGACCGCCGCCTGCGGGCGCCCTACCTAGGGGAGAACATGGCAACGACTCCGGACGTAACGGGGGGTGCAACCCTCCTGGCGAGCGAAGACACCGAGCTTTCGCTCGATCCCAGCGCCGCGCCGCTGCTGCGCAAGGCCCTGCCGGATATGAACGAGACGCCGATGTCCAGGGCACAGCGGATCACGGTGGGGATCTTCGTGTTCCTGCCGATGCTCGCGCTCGTCGCCGCCGTCCCGTTCTTCTGGGGCTGGGGCCTGGGCTGGCACGACATCGTGATCGCCGCCGTCTTCTACTGGGTCTCCGGACTCGGGGTCACCGTCGGCTATCACCGGTACTTCACGCACAGCTCGTTCAAGGCCAAGCCCGGCCTGCGGGTGGCGCTGGCGATCGCCGGCAGCATGGCGATGGAAGGACCGGTCGTCACCTGGGTGGCCGACCACCGGCGGCACCACAAGTTCAGCGACAAGGAGGGCGACCCGCACTCGCCCTGGCGGTACGGCGACGACGCCAAGGCGCTGGCGAAGGGCCTGCTCTGGGCGCACACCCTCTGGCTGCTCGACCCCAACCAGACCTCGCAGGAGAAGTTCGCTCCCGACCTGCTCGCCGACAAGTACGTCCGCAGGGTGGACGCCTGGTTCCCGGCCATCGTCGCGTTCACGCTCCTTGGCCCCGCGCTGGCTGGCGGGCTGTGGGGAATGTCCTGGCACGGCGCGCTCACCGCGTTCTTCTGGGCTGGCCTGGTCCGGGTCACGCTGCTGCACCACGTGACCTGGTCGATCAACTCGATCTGCCACACCTGGGGCGACACCGACTGGCAGTCCCGCGACCGGTCGGTGAACGTCGCCTGGCTGGCCATCGCCTCCTTCGGTGAGTCCTGGCACAACCTGCACCACGCCGACCCGACCTGCGCCCGGCACGGCGCGCTCAAGGGCCAGATCGACCAGTCCGCCCGCGTCATCCAGTGGTTCGAGAAGCTGGGCTGGGCCTACGACGTCCGCTGGCCGGACGAGAAGCGGCTGAACGCCAAGCGGGCCGCGCACTCGAAGCGTAGCCTGGGCGGGATGACGAAGCGTAACGATAAGGCGACGAAGCCGGTCAACCAGACCGACAGGGCGGCGGCATAGCGGCCATGATGTTTCGGTGACCGACCAATCCCCAAAAACCACCAGAAAAAGAATGACTGGTCAGGAACGGCGGCAACAGCTCCTCGACATCGGACGGCGGCTGTTCGCGGAACGGGGATTCGAAGGCACCTCAATCGAGGAGATCGCCGCCCAGGCAGGAGTCTCCAAGCCGGTCGTCTACGAGCACTTCGGCGGCAAGGAAGGCCTGTACGCGGTGGTCGTGGACCGTGAAGTCGAGCGGCTCACGGCGGTGACCATGGAGCTGTTCGAGAAGCCGCACTCCAAGCCGAAGTTCGAGGCCGCGGCGGTCTCCCTGCTCCGCTACATCGAGGAAAACGCAGATGGTTTCCGGATCCTGGTGCGCGACTCCAACCCAGGATCCGGTGCCGGAACGTACGGCACGCTGCTCGCCGACATAGCGGGCCAGGTGGAGTTCATCATGGCCGACTTCCTGAAGTCCCGGGGCCGGGACCCCAAGCTGGCCCCGATGTACTCCCAGATGATGGTTGGCATGGTCGCCTTCACCGGCCAGTGGTGGCTGGACGCCCGCAAGCCCAAGCTGGAGCAGGTCGCCGCGAACCTGATCAACCTGGCCTGGAGCGGCCTGTCTCAGTGGGACACCGAAGCCTAGGGGGCCCGTGCTCTGATCCCGTCCGCACGCTTCGTGCCATGGAAGCCAGCGGAAGACGAGACGACCCGGCGTGCGGCATCGAGCACGCCGGGTCGCCTTATTTTTGGCTAATCAGATAAAACGGATGTTCCGGTACCTGGATTCGAACCAGGACAACAGACTCCAAAGGACTGCGGGCTGCCGATTACCCAATACCGGACAGAAAACAACATCTGATCTTGCTGGCTGCGGTCGCCTCAGCCCTACCCACGATACCTTGCGGGCTTGGCCGGCGCTAAGCGAGTCGTGACGTTCGACTGGCCGCGGTGCGGGGCGCGGGCGGGGCGGAGCGGCGGGCGCCGGTATGCGGAGGGACACTCCGGTGAGTTATGGTTAGTTGAGGTCAAGCAAATACTGATCCTCTTCAAACTTTGA
>DAHWEX010000602.1 GCA_027326205.1 Actinomycetota bacterium | reverse complement strand
TCGCGGCTTCCGCCAGGTCGAACCACTCGAGCAGCTCGGCCGCGCGCGAGCGCGCGTCCCTCTTGGTCATGTCGAGCAGCTGGCCGATCATGACCAGGTTCTGGGTGCCGGTCAGGTCCTCGTCGACCGAGGCGAACTGTCCGGTGAGGCCGACGCTCTCGCGCACCTTGTTGGGCTGCGTGCGCACGTCGAACCCGTTGACCACGGCCGTGCCCGCGTCGGCCCGCAGCAGCGTGGCCAGGATGCGCACGGCGGTGGTCTTGCCTGCGCCGTTCGGCCCGAGCACGCCGAGCACGGTGCCCCGGCGCGCCGCGAGGTCCACCCCGGCCAGCGCCTTGGTCTCCTTGAATGACTTGACAAGCCCCGTGGCTTCAATCGCTAGATCGCTCATGTCCGCGACAATGCCAGCCTCCGCTGACACGCGGCGCACACGCGGCTGACACCGCGCCAGGCCCCGCTGACAGCCCCGTGATCCGGGGGGTTTGCGGCGGGATCGCTTCCCCGGGGAAAATCCGGCGACACGCGGGCGGATGTTCCAGGTATGGGTGGGGCCAGCGCAGAAACTAGAGGGCATGTATGTCACCGCGGAGACCGGCCCGGTTCAGGACGCGCCCGAGGAAGAGCGAGATGACGGCCTCCCGGGCGCCGGCCGGGCGCAGGGCGCCCTGGCCGAGGTCGTCGGGCGGGTCCGGGCGGCGCAGGCGCTGCTCGACCGGCCGCTCACCTCGTACTACCTGATCGCCGGGATCACCACGCTGCTGCTGTGCCTCGGCCTGGTCATGGTGCTGTCGACATCCTCTGTGGTGGACCTGGCGAACGGCGTGTCGCCCTACCGGGACTTCATGGTCCAGCTGATCGGCATCGTGGTCGGCATCCCGGTCCTGCTGATCGCGAGCCGCTCACAGCCCCGGCTCTTCCGCGCGGCGGCCTACCCGCTGCTCGCGGTGTCGATCATCGGCCTCTGCCTGGTGCTCATCCCCGGTGTCGGTCAGCAGGCGAACGGCGCGACCCGGTGGATCAACCTGGGCGGCCCGCTGCACTTCCAGCCGTCGGAGCTCGCCAAGCTCGCGCTGGCGGTGTGGGGCGCGGACCTGCTGGCCCGCAAGGAGAAGCTCGGCATGCTCACCGACTGGCGGCACATGCTCGTGCCGCTGCTGCCGGGCACCGGGATCCTCGCGCTGCTGGTGATGGGCGGCAACGACCTCGGCACCACGTCCATCCTGCTCATCATCTTCCTCGCGCTGCTGTGGATCGCCGGGACGCCGGGACGGGTCTTCGCCACGCTGCTGATCCTCATGGGGCTGGTGCTCGTCCTGCTGATGGTCGCGGAGCAGTACAGGTCGCAGCGTCTGCTGATGTTCCTGAGCAACTCGCCGGCGAACTCGAACCCGCTGGGGCAGAACATGCAGGCCATCCAGGGCAAGTACGCCCTCGGCTCCGGCGGCATCTTCGGCGTTGGCCTCGGCGCCAGCCGCGAGAAGTGGGGCTGGCTGCCGGAGTCCACCAGCGACTTCATCTTCGCGGTCATCGGCGAGGAACTGGGCCTGGTCGGCACCCTCTGCGTCACCGCGCTGTACGGGGGCCTCGCGTTCGCCGGGCTGCGCGTGGCCCGGCGCGTACCCGACACGTTCAGCAAGCTGCTCACCGCGGCGATCACGATCTGGATCGTCGGCCAGGCGGTGGTGAACATCGGCGCGGTCATCGGCGTGTTCCCCATCACCGGCGTGCCGCTGCCCCTGGTGTCCCAGGGACTGTCGTCGGTGCTGGTGACGATGCTCGGGCTCGGTATGCTCATGTCGTTCGCGCGGCGGGAACCAGGGGCTAGCCAGGCTTTGGCCGCTAGGGGCGCCTTTCCATGGGGCCGCCCTCTAAGCTGGCTAAGTCGAGGCAGCCGGCACCGCGGGTAAAGCACGGGCCGGGGCGCCGCGGTGCCTGGATTCGCCAGCGGGACAAGCGGACAACGGACAAGCGGACAAGCGGAGTGGGAGAGTGCGATGAGGGTGGTGCTTGCTGGCGGGGGGTCAGCAGGGCATATCGAGCCGGCTCTGGCGCTCGCCGACGCGCTGCGGGAAGCGGACAAAGGCATTGGCGTGACCTGCCTGGGGACCCAGCGGGGGCTAGAGACCCGCCTGGTTCCGCTGCGCGGCTATGACCTTGAGCTCATCCCGGCCGTGCCGCTGCCCCGGTCGGTGTCGCCGCAGCTGCTCACCGTGCCCGGGCGACTGGCTGGCGCGGTGCACGCCGCAGGCAAGGTCCTCGACCGGGTGCAGGCCGACGTCCTGGTCGGCTTCGGCGGCTACGTGGCGACGCCCGCCTACCTCGCGGCCAAGCGGCACAACGTCCCGATCGTGGTGCACGAGGCCAACCCGTCGGCGGGCATCGCCAACCGCCTCGGCGCTCATCTGACCAGCTACGTGTTCACCGGGCACCCGGACACCAAGCTGCGCAACTCCAGGTACCTGGGGCTGCCGATCAGGCGGCAGATCGCCGACCTGGACCGGTTCGCGCTCGGCGACCAGGCACGGGCGCACTTCGGGCTCCGCCCCGACCTGCCGGTGCTGCTGGTCTTCGGCGGCTCGCAGGGCGCCAAGTCGCTCAACCGGGCCCTCGCCGCCGCGCTCGGCGCGGTCAAGGACGCGGGGGTGCAGGTGCTGCACGTGACCGGTCCGAAGAACCTCGCCGAGGCCCAGGGGAGCGACGGCCCGCTGTCGAGCGCCGCGAGGTCGAGCGCCGTCCCGTACGTGGCGTTCCCCTACGTGGACCGGATGGACCTGGCCTACGCCGCCGCCGACTTCGCGCTGTGCCGTGCCGGGGCGATGACCTGCGCGGAACTGACCGCTGTCGGGGTGCCGGCCGCATACGTCCCGCTGCCCATCGGCAACGGCGAGCAGCGGCTCAACGCGCTGCCGATAGTGCAGCGCGGCGGCGGGCTGCTCGTGGACGACGCGGAACTGACCGGAGACTGGATCAAGAACACGCTGCTGCCCGTGCTGACCAACATCGACCAGGTGGTCGCGATGTCGGAGGCGGCGGCCGCGCTCGGCCGCAGGGACGCGGACCGCTGGCTGGCCAAGGCGGTCATCGAGGTCATGGCCAAGGAGCAGGCCGGCCGGGCCGGGGCCGAGCCCGCGGCCGTACCGGTCGCCCGTCCGCCGCGGTCCGGGGCCGACCAGCCGGGGAGCCTGTTCACCCCGCACAGCTCGCGGCAGGCGGCACCCGCCGCGCCGGCGCCGCGCCCCCAGCCTCCCGGCGGCCCGTCCGCGCAGGGCGGCGGGGGCCGTCACCGGCAGACGCGGTGAGCCGCACGGCGTCAGCCAGCGCCCAGCCAGCCAAGGGCGCCGTGAACTGTTAACGATATCGTTAACAGTTCACGGCAATGGCCAGGACAGGAGGAGGAACGATGGGCGGAGAAACGAGGGGCCGCTTGGTGACGCCCACCGAGCCGGT
>DAHWEX010000588.1 GCA_027326205.1 Actinomycetota bacterium | reverse complement strand
CACGGCGATCTTCGCCAACTCCGCGCTGACCGGGGCGTCGGCGCGGGCGAGGAGTCCTGCTGCTGGTGATAGTGGATCGTTACGAGGCCCCCGCGCCTCCTAACGATCCACTATCAGGCGGACGCTGAATAACCCTCAATGACTGGGGTTTTGTAATGACTGGGGTTTTTGTCCGGGACGCTAGCGCGGTAGGCCGCTAGTCGGCCGCGGCGATCAGGTCGTTGAGCAGGGCCGCGCCGGTCGCCGCGTCGTCGACCGTGACCAGGAACGTCTTCCCGTCCCGCAGGGTCAGCCGCAGTGCGGGCCCGCGCCGCAGCACGACCGCCGCGTGACCGAACATGAGCAGGCTGCCCCGGTACCCGAAGCTGAACTCCCCGCCCTCCACCGCCTCGGCCGACGCGATCTTGCGCAGCGGGATCCGCGTCAGCCGCAGCCCGAGTACCCCGTAGCCGACCACGACACCGCGCGCGGACACGGTCACCCGCACCGAGGTGAACCCGAGCAGGGAAACCGCGGCGATGAGCAGCATGGCGGCGATGAGCCACCGGCTGGTGAGCGCACCGCCGAGCGCTCCCATGACCAGGAGCAGCAGCATCCCGGTCGGCCACCGCCACTTGGCCCGGGCCCGCCCGGTCCATACCGCCCGTTCGCCGGCCCGCAGCCCCAGGCTGGACCGGGGAGTCCCGTCGTCGCCGGTGCCGAATCCGCTGTACCGGCGCAGCAGGTAGCCGGCGCAGGCAGCGAGCACCGCGGGCCCGCCGACCACGCCGACAAGGCCGCCCACCCCGACGGAAGCCGACCGCGGGCCACCGCCGCCGAGGTTGGCCACGGCCACCAGGCTCGCGGACGCGGCCCCGGTGGCCAGCAGAAAGATCCCGAGCGAGATGAAGCCGGCCGCGGTGCCGGGCGTCGGCCGGCGCCACGCCCCGGCCGGCGCCTGGTTGCCGGGCGTCCACTTCCGCGCCAGGGTCCAGCCAAGCCAGATCGGGGCCGCGCCGAGCAGCGCCAGTGCGCCGAGCAGCACGAAGGCGGCAGCCCGGGGCATGGTGCCGTTGGCGGCCCCGGTGATCGTCCAGTGGCTGGCAACCCGCGCGGGCAGCCGTGACCACAGCACGGCCGGCACCGCGACCATGGTCGCTACCAGCGTCGCGGGCAGGATGCCGCAGACGAGCAGCACGACGAAGCGGCGGCCCGGACCGCCGGGCACGCCGGGCAGCCCGTTGACCTCAGCGGTCAAAGTTCCCCCTCGACTAGGTCGACGATCTCGGCGGGCGAGAGCCCGTGCTCCCGGGCCAGCTGGATGAGCCCGCGCGCCAGCGTGGCGAGTTGCTGCCGGGGCGGGGCGGCCGACGTCACCACCGCCCCGCGCCGCGGGCGCAGCTCGAGGAGCCCAGCGTCGCGCAGCGACCCGTAGGCCTTCAACACCGTATGCGCGTTGACGCCGATGTCCTGCGCCAGTTCGCGGGCCGGCGGCAACCGCTCGCCCGGCCGCAGGGACCCGTCGCCGATCGCGGAGCGCACTTGCAGCTCGATCTGCTCGTACAGCGGCCGCGGGTCAGCGGGGTCAATCCGGATCAGCATCGCGTCGCCCCGGGGCGCGTCACGGGATCCGGACGTCGTGCACCAGGGCCGCCTGCTCGAGTTCCTCCGGCGACGGGGAACCGGCCCAGTCCAGCCTGGTGACTATCGCCCAGTGCCGCCCGACCGGGCAGTACTGGTACCGCTTCCAGCCGAGCCGCACGGCCTTGAGGGAGCCGAGCGGAATCCAGATCGTGGTGAACAGGTGCCCAGCCGAGCAGCGGACCGGGACGTCGAAGCTCTTGAACATGGTGTCCTCCTCTTGTACTAATTATTATAGAACAATGAAGGGCGGCTGTACAGCCCATGCTCTAGGCGGGACGGCCCGTGCTCGGGACGGCCGCACTACGTGACTATCGGCGCCGGACTGCCCGCTCGGGCGCCTTCGCGCGCCGACGTTGATGATCATTTATCTTTGCGCACGAGCGGCCCACAATCGTGTCCGGTCTGCGGCTTTTGCGGCGCCCGCGCTTAAGCGATGCGTCAAAGCGCCCGAGAGGCCTGGGCGTACAAAGCTGGCATATGCCGCGAAAGCCACAGGCAACAAGTCGGTAGCGCGAAGAGCCGTAGCACTCGGAGGGGACGAGGTGGGGCGGCCGGCCCACGTTTCCGTCGGCAGGCCGCCCCGGCACGGGGCGGTGGAGGGGAGTCGCTTCCGCCCCGCGCGTCTGGTCAGCGCCCCGGCATCCCGGATGACGCCGCGTACGCCGAGGTCACCGGCGGCCAGGTCCAGCCCGTCGCGTTGCCGTGATCGATCCGGCTGACCGTCAGCGCGACGCTCACGCCAACCGCCAGGGCGAGCGCGGCCGCGGCGGCCGTCGGCACCCCCCAGCGCCCCGCGCCGCGACGGCGCAGGGCGAAAGCCGCCCTATCTGCTATCAGTGACATCCTCACGTACCCAAAGACGGAGTTCCGCCCCGTTCCGTTGCCTGGCACCGGGTAACGAAGCGGAAACCGTTATCCGGCGGGGGTCAGGTCTGCGCTGGCTGCTTCTACCCGAGGGCGCTGGCGGGGGCGCTGACCCGGCCCGCGCCGTCCACGACGCGGGCCGCGAGCTGCGGGACCAGTTCCCCGACCGCCCTCACGCGCGGGCGGCGTACATCCACGGCGGCGCCTGACGGACGGCGGCCCGGGGACGGCGCTACCACAACTCCGGGAAGTCGATGGAGACCTCGGCCGCCGGCTGGGGGACCACCGGGGTCCGCAGGTGCTCGAACGAGCCTCGGTAGAACAGCAGCGGCGGCGCGCCGCCGGCCTGGAACTCCTCGACCAGGCCGACGACGAGCAGGTGGTCTCCCGCCTCGTGGACGTCCCGCGTCACGCACCGGAAGGACGCGCCGCAGCCGGCCAGGTGCGGCACGCCGCCCCGCACCTCCCACTCGACCGCTGTCTCCGGCTTCGGCCAGCCCGCGAAGTGCATGGCCAGCTCGCGCTGGCCGTGGTGCAGCACGTTCACCGCGAACGGCTTCCCCGGGCGCAGCGCCGCCGCCGACCTGGTCTGCCTGCCGAGGGAGACCAGGATCAAGGGCGGGTCGAGCGAGACGGACGTGAAGGAGTTGACCGTCGTCCCGCGGAACTCGTCGACGCCGTCGGGCTGGTACGTCACCACGGTCACGCCGGTGGCGAAGTGGCCGAGCGCGCGGCGGAACTCCATGGCGTCGATGGCGCTCGGCTGGGGGCCCGGGGACGTGATGGCCATATTTCCGATCTTAGGCGCATGACCCGCCGTGCCCGCCGTCCGATCGGGCACGGCCTGGCGGAATGCCGGGAAAAAGCGGCTGGTGCCGGGGACGCGGGGCCGTGCGCAACTTGCACGGCTATATGCATTTACCGACATCGAATTGAACCCGCGCGGCCCGGGTTCTAGTCTCCGGATTATGGGCCTGCACCTTGGCTGGATTCCCAACGAACCCGGGCTGCGATCGCGCGACTTCGAGCAGCCCGCGCCCACCGAGCCGGCACCCGATCCCGCGAGGGTCGCGGCCCTGGCGGCCGCGCAGCACGCCAGGGGACTGTGGTCGCGGCTGCTGATCGCCTTCGGGCTGATGGCGCTCGTGCTGTTCGGCCTGATCGCCGCGGTGACGCGCTTCACCTGGTGCTGGGGGGTCGCGGTCGGGCTCGCGCTGTGCTGCTGGCTGCCCGTGGCGCTGCTCGGCCTGCGACGGCGGCGGGCCGCGCGCCGGCTGCGCACCTCGACGCAGGAGCAGGCCGTCAGGCACGCGGCGCAGGTCGCCGAGTACGAGGAGGGCAAGGCGCGCTGGGCGCTGGCCGAGACCGAGCGGATCGCGACCGCGCCCCGGTGGCTGCAGGTCGCCGCGCACGAGGACATCAGCAGGCTCGACGTCTTCGGCGGGACGGGCTCCGGGCGGCAGAACATGGTGACCGGGCTCGGCTGGGAACTGCTGCAGCAGCGGGCGGTGATCGTCCTGGACCTGACCCAGGACCGGGTCGCGGCCGGGCTGCTCGGCGCGGCGAGCCGGGCCGGGATGTCCGTCCAGGACTACGAGCTCCCGTTTGACCTGGGGGAGACGCCGCTGCTCGACGGGCTGACCGGGGAGCAGATCGCGTCCCTGATCGTCGAGGTGGTGCACGCCGACGACGCCAGCGCGACCGCCGCGGGCCGCGCCACCGACCTGATGATCCTCAAGAAGATCACCAGCGTCCTCGGCGGCGACGTCTCCATGGGGCGGCTGCACGCGGCCCTGTCCGTCTTGCTCGGCGACGCGGCGGGCTCCCTCGCCGCAGGGTCGCTGACCCGGGGCGAAGAGGCGAGCCTGAGCGCGCTGTTCGGCGACGGCTTCCGGAAGCAGGTCACCGGCAACCTGGTGCGGCTCGCCGCCGTGGTCGAGCCACTCACCGACCTCGGTGCCTCCGTGACACCCCGGGAGGCGGCCAGGCTCACCTGCCTGTCGCTCGCGGAGGGCCCGCGCGACGTCGCCGCCGACCTGACCGCGGCCCTGGTCGTCCAGTGGGTCACCCGGGCGATCTCCGCCCAGGGCACCCAGTCCGCCCGGGACACGCGGGACACACGGGACACACGGGACACACGGGGCGGCCGGGCCGACCTCGGGCCCGCGGTCATCCTGGCGGGCGCGGACGAGCAGTCCACCAGGCACCTGGGGCGGCTCACCGCCGTCTGCGAGCGGTACGACATCCCCCTCGTCCGGACGTTCTCCCGGCTGACCGAGGAGTCGGCCAGGCACCTGGACACCAGGCAAACGGCGTTCATGCGGCTCGCGACCCGGCCCGAGGCGATGCGCGCGGCCGAGCACATCGGCCTGGAGCGGCAGTTCGTCGCCGGCCGGTTCTCGCACCGGCACAGCGTCAGCCGCGCGCGGACCCGGACGAGCAGCGAGTCGTGGAGCCACACCAGCGGCCGCACCGAGGGCGGGGCGCACACCCACACCACCGGGACGACGACCGGCCAGGCGTACTCCGAGGCGGAGGTGCCCCGCCACGACCAGCAGGTCCACGTGCACGTGGAGGACCACCGCCCGGAGCCGGACCGCGGTGACGACCGCCGCCGGGGCGATCCGGACCTCCGGGAGCGGGCCGCCGAGCCCGCCGACCGCGAGCGCGCCGGGGCGGGCCGGGACGCCCATGGCAAGGACGCCCATGGCAAGGACGCCCGGGGCGACAAGGCGCTGCGCGACTCCGCCGAGCGGGGCACCGGCACCCGGGAGGCCAAGGGCGTGCGGGAGGCGGCCGGCCGGCGGACGTCCGACCCGCGCCCCCGCGACCGGGCGAGGCCCGGCCCGGGCGGTTCCGGCGGGGCCGCGGGCAAGCGCCCGCCCGACCAGGGCAAGAAGGGCGGCGGCAAGCCCCAGTTCGACCTCGTGAAGACCAGGACCTGGTTCACCGCGCACCACGAGAGCGACGCCACGACCAAGTCCTGGTCGACGACGCAGGAGGACAGCCACACGGTCACGAACTCCACCGCGCGGACCGACGGGGTGAGCGTCGGCGACGAGATCACCTACGAGCTCGTCTACGACCACACGGTCCAGCCGGAAACGCTGATGGCGCTGCCCGAGGACCAGATGCTCGCCCCGCACATCGTCGAGGCGGCCGCCGGCAAGGCGGTCACCGGGGGCAAGCCGCGGGCCGTCACCGAGAGCAAGATGGTCGCCCTCGTCATCGACCCGGAGGCCGTCGGCAGCGAGGCGGTGGCGCCGGTGCGGCCGCACGAGATCCCGGCGTTCGAGCCGCCCGCCCCGGCGGTCTCGCCGCACGTCCCCGACTACGAGCGGGTCCCCAAGCCGGCGCTCGGCCCGGGGCACCACGACGGCGGGCCGCCAGCCGGCCCTCGTCCTCGTTAACGGCTCACTGTCACGCGCCGGACAAAAAACCGGCCTCCCGGCTGTGGCCGCGCGCCTGTCGCGGCCGGGCGCGGCGGCGGATAGTGGACCTGCGGACCCAGCGCCGGCAACGCTCAAGCCGCGGCGCACGTCGCGGCGCAATGCGCCAGGCACGCGGCCGCGCGGCGAACGAGCAGCCAACGAGCAGCGAGTGAAAGGCACGCAACCGTGACAGAGCAACCGCCCTTCGCCGAGGGCCGCACCCGCATCTCCCGGATCGGCTCGACCGGCGTGGACGACCTGGCGCCGGGGGCGCGGCTTGCCCGCTTCGCCAACCGGGTCACCGGGCGCGGATGAAGATCCAGGCCGCCGTCGCCTGGCAGGCCGGCGCGGCGCTGTCGATCGAGGAGTTCGACCTCGACGACCCGCGTGACGACGAGATCCTCGTCCAGGTCGAGGCCGTCGGCGTCTGCCACACCGACGACAACGCCCGCCTCGGCCGGCTGCCGGTGGCGTTCCCGGTCATCCTCGGGCACGAAGGGTCGGGGGTCGTCGAGCGGGCCGGCCGGGACGTGACCAAGGTCAGGCCGGGTGACAAGGTGCTGTTCACCCCGGACTACTGCGGCCAGTGCGAGCAGTGCGTCCTCGGTAAGACCCCGTACTGCGACCAGGTCGTCCCGGTCACGTTCGCCGGCACCAGGGCGGACGGCACGCCCCGGGCGCACCAGGGCGGCCGGCCG
>DAHWEX010000587.1 GCA_027326205.1 Actinomycetota bacterium | reverse complement strand
CACGGCGATCTTCGCCAACTCCGCGCTGACCGGGGCGTCGGCGCGGGCGAGGAGTCCTGCTGCTGGTGATAGTGGATCGTTACGAGGCCCCCGCGCCTCCTAACGATCCACTATCAGGCGGACGCTGAATAACCCTCAATGTCTTGACTTTGACTTTTGGAAGTCGAGAACCAGGAAGATCTAAGACCGTCAAGTCCGCGTAAGCCCCGCGCACGTCGGCCTCCGTGAGCGTCGTCAGGTCCGCGGCTGTCGCCGATTCGCCGAGCCGGACGACGCGGACGTCCCGGCAGGCGCAGGCGCGCTCGAACAGGGAGCGGGCGAAGCGCCCGTTGCCCAGTTCGTCGATCCGGCCCGCCCGTTCGGCCTGGGCGAAGATCTGCTCCAGGACGCGGACCGCCTTCGGCTCGAACGCGTCACCCGCCCGCTCCGCGTGCATGACGGCGATCCTGGCCAGGTCACGCGCGGTGTAGCTGGGGAACGCGACGCGGGTGCTGAAGCGCGACGCGAGGCCGGGGTTGGACCGCAGGAACCGGTCCATGTCGCCCGGGTAGCCGGCGAGCACGATCACCAGGCGGTCCCGGTCGTCCTCCGCGCGCTTGAGCAGCGTCTGCACGGCCTCGGCGCCGTAGGCGTCGCCGCCCGAATAGCCCTCGTTGTGCAGCGCGTACGCCTCGTCGATGAACAGCACGCCGCCGAGCGCCGAGTCAACCAGCCGGTTGGTCTTGACCGCCGTCCCGCCGAGGTGCTCGCCGACCAGGTCGGCGCGGTGCGCTTCGACCACCTCCGGGCGGACCAGCAGGCCGAGCGCGGCGAAGATGCGGCCGAGGATCCTGGCCACCGTCGTCTTGCCGGTGCCCGGGGGCCCGGTGAACACGAAGTGCCTCGCGGGCGGCTGGCTGGCCAGCCCCTGCCGGTCGCGCAGCTTCGCGACCCGCAACTGCGCCGCGATCGCGCGCACCTGCTGCTTGACCGGCTCAAGGCCGACGAGCTCGTCCAGCTCGGCGATCGCGGATTCCAGGGTCGGGGCGTCCTCGTAGCCGCGCAGCCGCGAGGTCAGCTCGGAAAACGCCCGGTCCATGTCGGCGGCGCCGACCGTGATCAGGTCCTCGGCCTGCGGGTCGCCGCCGCCGCCCATCACCCGGACGTCGCGTGCCTGGCCGGCCTTCTCAAGCAGCGTCCGGACGAAGCGGCCGTTGCCGAGATCGTCGGTGATCCGCCGCCGGCTCACCTCGTCGAGCACCCGCCACAGCACCTGGCCGGCCTCGTAGGTGAGTCCCTCCTGCTTGCCCGCGAGTTGCGTCTCGGCCAGGGCGAACAGTTCCTCGGTCGAGTAGGTGGGGAACCTGATGCGGGTGGCGAACCGCGAGGCCATGCCCGGATTAGACGCGAGGAACGCCTCGGTCTGCTTCTCGTACCCGGCCAGGATGATGATGAGGTTCTCGCGGTCGTCCTCGGCCCGCTTGAGCAGCGTCTGAATGGCCTCGGCGCCGAACCGGTCGCTCTGCCCGTCGCCCTCGTTCACCAGGCTGTACGCCTCGTCGATGAACAGCACCCGGCCGAGCGCGGAGTCGATCAGCTCGTTGGTCTTGATCGCGGTCGCGCCCAGGTACTCGCCGACGAGGTCCGAGCGCTGCGCCTCGACCACCTCGGGGCTGTCGAGGAGCCCGAACGAGTAGAAGATCTTGCCGATGACCCTGGCCACCGTTGTCTTGCCGGTGCCGGGCGGACCGAGGAAGACAAAGTGCCGCATCGGCTTGTCCGTGCCGAAGCCGGCCACCGCCCGGCGGCGCGCCGCCTCGATCGACACGTAGATCGAGCGCACCTGCTCCTTGACCGGCGCGAGGCCGATCATCGCGTCGAGTTCGGCGAGGGCCTCTTCCGGGGTGATCTCCGGCTTCGCCGCCGCGGCCGTCGCCGACTGCGGTTCGCGCGTCGCGCGGTCCGCGTAGACCTGGGCGACGCCCTGCGCCCGGCCGCTGTACTGCGCCGGGGAGTGGCCGCCCGGGCCGGCGCGCCGCCCTCCGCTCCCGTTCTTTCCCGCCGGAGGCGGCGGTGACTGCGGGGCGGCCGCGCCCGGCGGGGTGTGCCCGGCGAGGGGGCCGTCCGGTCCGAACATGCGGGCCGCCTGTGAGCCCTTGGCTGCCCGCCAGCCGATCAGCGCCGCCGCGATCACCCAGATGGCGATCACCGCGAACATCGCGTTCGCGGGCGAGGCCTGGACGATGAAGAAGACGAGCGGCGACGACCACATCAGCGACCACGCCACGGTGCGGCAGGGAATGAACCACTTGGACAGCGGACTGATGTTGGCGAGGCCGGCGACGAGGAACGGCGTCGCCAGCATGGCGAGCAGCCATGCCCCGGGGACCGCGGGAACGGTATTCGCGCTCGTCGCCGTCGGCGCCGCGTGCGTGTTCAGCCGGTTGGCGCTGATGAGGAAGTACACCCACGACCAGAACGCGGCCACGTACAGCGAGGCCATGAACGTGCGGGCGCCGCGGACGACGCAGATGGGCGCGAGCAGCCAGGGCAGGACCACCACGGAGAGGGCCGCGAGGACGGGCCGCATGAGCAACGGCGCACGCTGAATGGCCGCGTGGACGCCGTCCACCACCGGCACGGGTTCATCCCCCGCTGTGCGACCCCTAACGGGTGGCGACATCGTGCTCCCTCGGACAGTGGTAAATCCCTGTATAGCGCATTCGGCGGGGCCGGCGACAGCACGCGCGCGGACACGGCGCGCCGGAGGCACCCGGACCTGGCCTCACCTGGGTCAAGAGTGTGCAGGTGGGGCGGCAGTGCAACACCGTTACGTTCGGTATCGGGATTTTGGGTTTTCTTTTTTAGACGGGACAGGTGAGGTCGATTTCGTCCCTGAGTGGAATGCCGAAATCCCCGGTGCGGGGAATCTCCGGCTTGCGCTGGCGGGCGCGGTCCACCGCGCCCGGGCGGATCGCGGCGAGCCGGAAACCGCGGCGCTGGTAGAACCGCAGGGCACCGATGTTGTCATTGGTGGTGGTGAGCATGACCTGGTGGCAGCCGAGGCGCTTGGCCTCGGCCCGGACCGCCTCGATGAGCATGGTGCCGATCCCCTGGTACAGGTCAAGGGCGTTGATCGTGGCGATCTCCAGGATGTGCCCGCGGACCTCGAACGTGACGAGCCCGGCGATGCGGCCCGCCCGTTCGGCGATGAAGCCCGGCAGCGCGGAGGGGTAGAAGACCCCGTCGTGCACGACGACCTCGGCCGCGCCCCACAGTTGCGTCGTCAGCCATTCGACCGTGGGGCGGTCGTTTTCCTCTACTGGCCGAATCGCCACATCCCGCGGGCACACAACCATCATTATCCAGCGTTTCTGAACGAATTGCTTACGTTCGCCTCCGGGCGAGCCCGCGCAGTCGCGAGAGCGCGACCCGGGTATCCCCCGGGTCGAGCGCGTAGGCCACCACGCCGAAGGCGGCGACCGCGGCCAGTACCGCGATGAGACCGGAGCCCGCCTCAAGGGCATTACCGCCGCTGGGCAGGACCAGGGTGAGCGTGAGGCCCGCCGCGCCGCCCGCGGCGCACGCCGCGATTCCCGCGAGGGTCGCGTGGCCGAGTCCGGCCACGGCGTCCGGGCCACGCAGCCGCCTGGTAATGATCACCGCCGGGATGGCCACCAGGGTAAACCCGACGCTGTTGGACAGCGCCAGCATCTCCGTGGTCAGGTGCGGGGGTGTCAGCAGCACCAACGGGAAGCTGAGGGCGGCCGGCAGCAACTGCTGCGCGACCAGGATCGTGCCCGCCGCCTTGAGCTTGCCCAGGGCGAACAGCACCCGCGACATGTTGGTGACGACGGCGAGGCCCGCCACACCCGGCGCGTACAGCAGGAATGCCTGGGCCAGCGGCGCGACCTGGTCTTCCCGCTGGGTGAGGACGTGTGCCGCAGGCAGCGTGACCGCGATCATCGCACCGGTGGCCAGCCAGGACATGAGCACGACCGCGCGGGACGATCCCGCGCTCGTCTTGTCGAACTCCGCGCCGTCCGTGGCGGACAGCACGGGGAAGGTGGCGGTCACGATCGCGATCGGCAGCACGGAGGTGACCGCGGCGAACACGAGGTAGGAGTAGTTGTACAAGACCAGGGCACCCGTGGTGCCGTGGCCGTTGGCCAGGTCGATCGTGATGACGCTGCAGATGTCCGCGGCCACGAACTCGAGGACACCGACGAAGGCGAGGCCACTGGCCCGGCGCAGCACGCCGGGCGGGAACTTCAGCGTGAGCCGCCACCGCAGGCGCAGCCGCCAGGTCGCCGGCATCGGCACGAAGACCAGCATGCCGATGTTCAGCGTGGTGCCGACGGACAGCACGAGGATCGCGGTGAGCGGGGTCCGCGCCAGCGGTACCTTGTGGTCGAGCGAGGCGAAAACCAGGTAGGAGGCGATCACCAGGACATTGCCGAGCACCGGGGCCAGGTTGACCGCGCCGAACTTCCGGTAGGCCTGCATCAGCCCGAACAGCACCACGGAGAAGCCGTACAACAGGATCTGCGGCGCGAACGAGGTCAGCATCAGGCCGGTCGCGTTGATCATGTCCCCGTGCGGGCACTGGGCGTTCGGGTTGACCGGGTTCAGCAACTGCGCGATCGGGCCGGCCGCGACGGCGACGATCACCGTGACCGGCAGCAGGATCACCACCGACCAGGTGAAAAGCGCCGATGAGATCTGCTCGACGTGCTTCTTCGCGCCCGGGTCGGTCTTCGACGCGAGCGCTGCACGGGCGAGGACGGGAACCATCGCGCTCGACAGCGCCCCGCCGAGAGCGAGCTCGACGATCAGGTTCGGCACCTGGTTGGCCGTGACGTACGCGGTGCCGAGGCAGCCGGCCCCGACGGTCTGCGCGAACACGACGGTGCGGAGCAGGCCGAGGACCCTGGAAAGGGCCGTGAGCACGGCAACGACGAGGGCACCGCGGGCGATGCCGACCGCTACCTTGCTGGCCCTGGTCGTTTCCGCGGTCTCGCTCACCTCGGCCCCGCCCCCGGTCTCGGGCCGTGACGGATCGGCAAGGCCAGCCGTGTCGGTCTGCACCGGTCCCTAGCCCCCTCGCCCGACGCCGTAGCCTGTTCCGCACAGGCTACGGCCTTCGCGCCCTTTTGGCTGGCTCATGCCCTCGATTACGGGAATCTGTCACCCGGCGTTGCGCCGCTCTATACCAGCAGGCTGGCGCGGGGGTGCAGGGTGCCAGTTGCCGTTTGTCACACCAGGCCGACGTACTGCCACAGGTAGAAGGTGGTCTTTCCGGAGGGGACCCGCGCCGTGAGGCGGTAGCCGCTGGTCGCGGACAGGGCGAGGGTGATGGCGGAGTCCGCCGCCGGCGTCTGGCTGAAGTCGAGGACGATCAGCGAGTAGTAATGCCGGGCGATCGCCTGCTGGTAGTACTCCAGGCTGTTGCCCTCCGTGTTCGACCACTGCTGCCAGGTGGTGTCCGGCAGGTAGTACTGCAATACGTCGCTGGTCTCCACCAGAAAATGGCCGCCGCGGGCGGTCATCGGCTGGACGACCTTGACCAGCGCGGCCTCGTCTGGCCAGTCGAGCATGGCGCGTGCCTGGACGGCGCCCAGTACGGCGAGCGGGGGGAAGGCGGCGAGAGACACCGCCAGGACGATCCGCCTGGCTGACAGGAGGCTCAGCAGGTAGCCGGCCGCGATCGCGGCGAACCAGGCACCGAAGTCGACGTGCTTCTCCAGCGAGGTTACGGTCTGGATGCGCGCCTGCTCGGCGGGTGCCAGCAGTGCCGAGAGCGCGAGCACGGCCAGGAGCAGCGCCAGCGGCCGGCGCCGCCGTCCCGTGCGGTCGAAAACGAGGCCGGCGGCGACCGCGATCAGGGCCGGAACCATCACCGCGGCGGTCCACGACCACGCGTCACCGAAGGCGAGCGAGGCGGGGTCGGTTCCATGGGGCCGCCCGGTGGTGGTCACCCGGATCCCGGTGAGGTAGCCGGAGCCGCCGAAGGCGAGCAGCCCGCCGAGGACGGCCGCGGCGGAGCCGGCCAGGACAGCCCCGCTCCGCGCGGCCTCCCTCTTCCCCGCCCGCGTCCACGTGCCCAGCACGATGAGGCCGAGCACCGTGGGGTCGTACAGCGCCGTCGCGTACTTGGTCGCGTTGGCCAGCGCGAGCAGGATCCCGGCGGCGATGATCCGCCGCGTGGGGTGCGCGCCGTCCCGCGTTCCGCTCGCGCACCAGGCCGCCGCCGCCAGCAGCAGCAGCGCCGGGGCGTCGTAGGTCGCGAACGAGCCCAGGTGCAGCGTCGGCGCGAGCACGGCGAACAGCGCCGCGCCGAAGAAGGCGGCGCGCTCGTCCGCGAGCAGTCGGTTCGCCGTGCTCCACAGCAGCGACGTCACGCCGAGCATGAAGACCAGGGAAAGCAGCCGCGCCGCGGTCAGCCCGCCGAGGCTGTCGGCGATGGCCCCGACCGGCGGGTAGATGACCGGCGCACCGGAGAACCAGGTCTGGTAGGCCGGGATCTGGGTGCCGTGCAGCCAGTGCGCCCATTCCAGGTGCCCGGCGGAAAGGTACAGCGCCTCGTCGCCGAACGCCGTCCTGGCCCGCACCAGGCGAGCCGAGAGCGTCGCCTGGACGGCCAGCACCGCGACCAGCGGCCACGGCACCCGGACCTCCCGCCATCTGCGCACATGCGGAGTGTAGGCGCGTAAGGCGGCTAACCCGGGCGTTCTCCGGGCTCTTTCAGCGGTCTCTCACCTGGCCCGAAGGGCCGGTACCGGCTGATCCACCAGGAATTCGCAGCGGCCCCGTACAGACGAACCGCCGGTCACCGGTGTCCCGCCATGCTCCAGAACCGCTCAAGAGGCTGAGCCATCGAGCTTCCGCAGAGCGGAACTACCGTAGCTACAGGCCCGGGCGCGCGGCGTTTCAGCAGATCAGATGCTCAGCCGCTCCCGCGGGCACTTGTCGCATCTGATGCGATACCGCTCAGTTTACTGAGGCAGTGCACTTATTCGAGGGGTGCGCTATTCCCCCGACGGGGCGACCAGGCCGGGACCGGGGAGGTCAGCTCTTCGTGAAAACCACGGGCTGGTCAGGGGAGCAGCAGTTCGACCTGGACAGAGGGATAGCGGGCGGGCATCTTGCGGTCGAGTGTTGTCAGCGTGGCGTCGCTAGCCTGGGCAAAGGCCGCCAGGTAGTCATCGGTCCACAGCTTGTGGCTCTTGTCATCTCGTGCTGAGATAGCGCGCCAGACCGCGTCCAGTTCGGCTGGCTCGTCAGCCCACAGAACGCGCTCGTCAGCCCAGAGCTGATCGTAGGTTCGCCACGCCTGGCTGCGGTCGATCGCATCGTCACCCATGATGGCGGGGTTGGACAGCAGCCGGAGCAGTCCCATCTGCGTAACCCGGCAGAAGACGATGTCATCCGCCTCTTTGCCGAACCAGTCCGCCGCGACCGGATGGTAGACGTGCCGTCCCCAGACAGCGGCCAGCCAGACGCCGACGTCTACCAGCTTCACTGGGCGAACCTCTCAACGTCCTCGGTATCGAACGCGTCCGCGATGTCCTCGTTGGTGACGAGGACGGTCGGCATCGCGTCACGCGCGATCAGCGGCAGCGTCACGCGCCCCGCCTTCCCCTTTGGGGTGACGGGAACGCCTACTTCACGCGCGATCGCCCGGTTGACGAGGTCCTTGAGGCTTTCGCCGTGCTCGGCGGCACGCATCTTCGCCGCTCGCATCAGGGTCGGGGGCATGTCAATCGTGGTGCGCATAAAAGCATATTAGCATCATGCATCAGATGACAGCCATGTCCCGTTGCCCGCTCTTGGTTGCACCAGATGCAACCAAGAGCTTCCGTTAACGCTCAGGGGATCAGCAGCGGGGGCGAGCCGATGGCCAGCTGCGTCTGGCCATCGTGCTCGTAGAGATGTTCGGCGCGGAGGTGCCTAATGCGTGAGGCCGAATCCCCGCCGACCAGGGATTACCTGGATTCTGTAAAGCTATTGCTCGTTGCATGAAATGCAACTTTGCCTAAAATACTGGGACCAGGCGGGAGTCACAGGTGTGCTGAGTTAGGGCGCAGGCGAGCTCGCATATACGGACGTTCCGTCACCCACTGCTGGTCCTTAGTTCGCGGAGGCATCCTCGACATCTCGTTCGATGTGCTCGAAGATGTCGGCGTCTGTCTGCTGCTGCCAGTCTGGGAGGTGGGGCCAGTCGGCGACGTAGGCGGGTTTGGGGTCGGGGATGTGCTTGTAGATCTGGGCGGTCCAGCAGGTGGCGATGAAGCGTCCCTTCTGCTCGCGGGTGAGCCGGCCGGTGGCGCCGCCGCTGATGTCGATGAACGCCCGGACCTGGGTGCAGACAGCGGCGGCGGCCTGGCGCTCCCAGTCGGGGGTGTCGGCCCAGGGGGCGATGTAGCCGGGCTTGGGGTCGCCGGGGTAGTGGCGGCGGACGCCGGCGATCCAGGCGTCGCGGAAGATACGGCCGTCCTCGCTGGTGGCGATGGTCATCAGGTTCCCTTGCGGTCAGGTGGCGGGCAGACGGGCGATGCGGTCAGCCAGCAGAGCGATTCGACGGTCGCCTCGCGAAGGCTGGATCCGGGTGCGCAGGGTGGCCAGCTTGCGGCCGACGTAGCCGGATGACCCGGTCTGCTCGGCCAGGTCGATGGCGGCGGTCGCGTAGTGGAGGACCTGGCTGGTGTCGTGGCGGCGGACGCCGAGCATCGCGAGGTCGGTGAGCAGGCTGCCCTTGCGGCGGGGCGAGATCCCCTGGCCCAGCGCCTGGGTGAGGGCGGTCTCTGACTGTGCGTCGCGGCCGGTGGCGAGGTAGCAGGCCCCGCGCTCCTCTGCGATCCGGGAGCCGTCGAACCGCAGCCAGCCTCCGGGGCTGGAGGACGGGGTCAGGTCCAGAACGCCGGCGGCGGTATCGAGGGCGCGGTCGCAGGCACCGCTGTCACCAAGGCTGGCCTGGGCCTGGGCCTGGACGGACGCGACCCACTGACGGGTGGCGAGCTGCCGGTCGCCGTTGCGGGCGACCGTGTCGGCGGCGGCGAGGATCTCGCTGGCCTGGGCGTGCTGCTGGTCGTACATCGAGACGTAGGCATGCCGGGTGAGCGCGCAGGCCCACAGGTCGGCCGCGTCACCCTCGCGGGCGGCGGTGGCGGCGAGGGTGTAGCAGTGGGCGGCGTCGGTGTAGCGGTTGCCGTCAAAGCAGACCTCGCCCGCGAGCTGGTACAAGTCGGCCGTCAGGGCCAGGAGGCGCCTCCGGTCCCGGACGGGGTGGGGGTCTGCGAGGTGGCTGGTGAGCGCGGCGAGGTGGTCGCGGATGACAGGGTAGACCTGCCGCTTGCTGCGGGACATCGCGAACACCTGCCACAGGTGGGCGTTCATCGCGGCGTGCGAGTCCAGGTCTAGTGGTCCCATCCGGCTGCTGAGGACAGCGGCGGCCTCGGCGGGTAGGGCCACGGCGACGGAGGCGATGCTCATCAGGCGGAGCATCTCACGGCGGTGCATGTCGTCCAGTTCACCCATCAGGTCCGGGCCAGGCGCCGCGACTGCGGCGGCCAGCAGAAGGTGGTCATCTTCGGGGCCAACCGGGATCAATGTGTCGAGTTCCTCGGCGCTCACTTTCAGCACGGTGCGGAGCCGCTCCCGGATGAGGGGCTGGGGGCCGGTCTCCCCGCGCTCCCAGCGGCCGACTGTTGTGCGGTCGACGCCGACCTCGCCGGCAAGCCGTTCCTGGCTGTAGCCAAGCGACCTGCGCCGCTCGGCAAGGTGCTGCCGCCTCGCTGTCATGGACACCTCCGCCCCGCTCAGCAGCCCCTGATCCCAGCCTACGAGCCGCCCTGCCGCCGGGCCATGCCTGCGGCGTGAATGCATCACAAGTGCCGCACCTGTGCCGTAGAGCGCACGCTCGCCAACTGGTTCCGTTGATGGTGACACCGTGAGTGACGGGCCTGCAACACCGCACTCACAGCCGCTTATCCCCAAGAAGGCAGGCGATTCAGGTGAACTACCAGGCGGGTGAGCCAGCGTTCGCGCCCGGCGAGACGACGGACGCAGCGACGCTGTCACGGCTTGGGCTGCTGCGGGTAGGCGAGGGCTGCTTCCTCAGCCCGCTGGCCGTGTTCATGCCGGCTGACGCCCTCGGGGTGTCCCGGCCGGTCGAGATCGGGAACGACTGCCAGGTCGGCCCGTTTGCCGTCCTGTGCGGCGGCACCGTCCTGCGCGACGGCGCGCGGCTGGAGGAGCACGTGATCGCCGGGAAGCCCGAGCAGGGGTACGCCGTCGGCCACGCCTACCCCGGCGCGGGCGCGGCCACCGTCATCGGGGAAGACACTGTCCTGCGGGCCGGGGTCATCGCCTACGCCGGCACCGAGACCGGCACCGCTGCCGTCGTCGGGCACCACACACTGCTGCGCTCCTTCGTCACCATCGGTGCGGAGACTCAGCTCGGCCACAACCTCACGGTCGAGCGCGCCACCCAGATCGGTTCCTGGGTCCGCTGCTCGTCGGGTAGCCACATCACCAGCTCCTGCATCCTGGAGGACTGGGTCTTCCTCGGCGCCGGGGTCCGCACCGTCAACGACCGGGAGATGATCTGGCGCGACCCCGACCGCACCCCCGACCTCGTCCCCCCGTTTTTCGGCCACGGGGCGCGCGTCGGGTCCGGGTCGGTGATCCTCGGCGGGGTTCGCATCGGCGAGCACGCCCTCATCGGCGCCGGGTCCGTCGTCACTCGCGATGTCCCCGCCCGAGCGGTCGCCTACGGCGTCCCCGCCCGCGTCCGGACCACCGGCACCAA
>DAHWEX010000566.1 GCA_027326205.1 Actinomycetota bacterium | reverse complement strand
GGTCCCGTCCTTGAGCGTCTCGATCCGCCGGATGTCGAGCCGCACCGAGGCATAGAACTTGAGCGCCTTACCGCCCGTCGTGGTCTCCGGCGACCCGAACATGACGCCGACCTTTTCCCGCAACTGGTTGATGAAGACCGCCGTGGTCTTCGTCGAGTTCAGCGCGCCGGTGATCTTGCGCAGGGCCTGGGACATCAGGCGGGCCTGGAGGCCGACGTGGCTGTCGCCCATCTCGCCCTCGATTTCCGCCTTGGGGACGAGGGCGGCCACCGAGTCGATGACCACGATGTCGATCGCGCCGGAGCGGATCAGCATGTCGGCGATCTCCAGGGCCTGCTCACCGGTGTCCGGCTGGGAGACGAGGAGGGCCTCGGTGTCGACGCCGAGCCTCTGCGCGTAGTCGGGGTCGAGCGCGTGCTCCGCGTCGATGAACGCGGCGATGCCGCCCGCCTTCTGCGCGTTGGCGATGGCGTGCAGCGCCACGGTCGTCTTACCGCTTGACTCCGGACCGTAGATCTCGACGACGCGGCCGCGCGGGTAGCCGCCGATGCCGAGGGCCACGTCGAGGGCGATCGACCCCGAGGGGATGATCTCGACCGGGACGCGGGTCTCCTCGCCGAGGCGCATGACCGAGCCCTTGCCGAACTGGCGCTCGATCTGGAGGAGCGCGGCCTCCAGGGCCTTGTTCTTGTCGCTGGCCCGGTCCGGCGAGGCCGTCTTGCTTGGTGGCATGAGAACTCCCTAGGTTGAATGCCTGTCAGGCTGGCCGCGACACTCGGCGCACCGCATTCGCCCACCACCCGCGCTGGCGTGCCTCACTGGTGGTGCCGCTGAACTGCTGCGCCCGCTGCCAACACCGCACACGCTACGCGTCACCACCGACATTCCCGGGGCGGATCGCCCGGGTAGCGGAAAACGCGTCATGAACGCGTGCGGCGCCCCGACACTTATCACTATAGGGGAACGACTGTTCGAGCACCGCCAAGACGCGCCGGCTCGTTCGATCGATTCCGCGTCCTGAGCGGTGGCCCGGGCGGCCTTCGGCTCCGGCAAGCCGGCGAGCGGCGCCACCAGGCGCGCGCACGGAACGGGCGGCGCGGCGCGGGCGCGGGAGGCGGAGCGGGGAACCGTTCGGGATGAACACTCTCGGCGACCACCGGTGACGGCCCGGTGTCGCGGGGACCTCGGCCCCGGCTCGCGGCTCTTGCCGCCGCCTACCGGAGGCGGTCGGCGACGTTGAACGTCTCCACGACCGCGCGCCAGACCACCTTCGCGTCCTCGCCATCGGCGAGGGCCTTGTGCACCGTGCGGTCGCCGAGGCTGGAAATCACGTAGTCCTTCGCCACGCTCTGCGCGTAGGTTTCCCCGAATTGCTCGCTCATCCGAGCCCAGAACTCCGTCAGCCGCATCGCCCCAGGTTACCGGCGGGAGCCCGAGGCAGGGGCCCACAGAAATTTTTCAGCATCCTTAGGAGATAATCGGGACATTTAACGCTGGTATGTCGTTGTGCCAGGCGGGAAAGTCTGTTGTCCAAGGGGCGCGTGCGGCCATCTGTCCGGCACCGCGGATCAGGAGCGAGATGTCGACGGAAGCCACGGGCGACGGCCAGGCCGGCCAGGCCGGCCAGGCCGAGCCGGATGCGCCGGCCGAGAGCGCGCAGCCCGCGGCGGGGGTTGTCACCGGGGCGAGGGTTGTCACCGGGCCCGCCGTCACCGGGCCCCCGGCCTGGGAAGCGGCGTCTTCGGCTTGGGGAGCGGCCGGGCCTGCTGAGGTTCCCGAGCCGGCGGCGGACGCGGGCGAGGCGGCGGACGCGAGCGCCGGCGAGGCGGCGCCGGCGTCCGGCCGCGATCCTGCGCCGGACGAGACCCCGGTGCCGCAGGAGGACGGCGAGCCGGACGAGGCCGGCGAGCGCTACGCCGGCTACTCCGACAACGAAGCCGCCGAGTACGACGAGGAGGCCTACGAGGCCTACGCCGAGTACGGCGACGACGAGTACGACGAGTACGGACAGGAAGGCGAGTACGAGCAGGAAGAGGCCGCCGCGCCGCCGCGGGCGCGGCGCTGGCCGCGGGTGCTGCTCGGGCTCGGCTTCGTGGCGCTGGGCGCCGTGATCGTCGGCGGGGCGATCGCGATCGTCGGCTCGGTCACGCACGGCTTCAAGAAGCCGGTGAAGATCACCTACACGAAGTCGGCGCTGTTCAACCTGAAGACCGGGGAGTGCTTCGACCCGCACGGGCAGTCGTACACGCTGATCGCGTGCGACTCGCCGCACGTGGCCGAGGTGTTCGCGACGTTCGCGCTGAGCGGCGCGAAGTGGCCGGGCGCCGCCGCGGCCGCGGCGGACGCCAGCCACGGCTGCGCCACCCGGCTCACCGGCTACCTGAACCCGCAGCTGGCGATCAGCCTGTCGTCGACCTACGTCTACCCGGACCCCGTCGCGTGGCAGGCGGGCACCAGGACCGTGATCTGCGAGGTACGCGCGACGAGCGGTGACCTCACCGGGTCGGTGCGGGGAGCTTCCGCGACCGCCGGCTAGCAGCCTCCTAGCAGCCGCCCGGCGGGCCGGGAACGCCCGGCCCCTGCTCCGGGTCGTCGACGATGCCGTACGCGCCGCCCCTGGTCAGCGCGCCCAGGTGCACCACGTACCAGTCGCCGCGCCAGGAGATGAAAGAGGCGATACCGAACGAGAGCGTGGTTCCATCCTGCCGGTACACCAGGCGCGAACCCGGGACGTGCCAGTAGCCGACGCTGTTGTAGCAGGCACCGGCTCCGACCCACTGGGCGTACTGCACCGGGACCTCGAACCTGACCAGCGTCGCGCCGGGCTTGACGAGCTTGTGCGCGGCGGCCACGTCCAGGGTGAAGTCCAGCCAGAGCCGGCTCTGCCAGTCGTACTGCGGGTCGGCGATGGCCTTGATCTGCTCGTACGCCTTCTCCGGGAAGAAGGCGGGCGCCGCGTAGTCCGGGTTGCCCGTGCTGACCGCCAGCCAGATGTCATGGGTCTCGGCGGCGAAGGCGGCGTTCGTGGTCTTCGGGAAGGCGGCGGTCTGCGGCAGCGCGGCCACGCTCGCCGGCGCGACGGGAAGGGCGGAGGGCTGCGCCGGCGGCGGCGTCGTGGCGGGCGACGGGGCCGGTGAGGTCGCCCTGGCGGGAGCCGGCGCGCTCTTGAGCGGCGCCGTGCGGGCCACGTTGACCGGGCGCACGGTCGCCCGGGGCACCGCCCCCGGCGCGCAGCCGGCGAGGGCGGCGAGCAGTGCTCCCGCCACGGCCAGTTGGGCCGGCCTGACCGCCCTGATCGCCCTGACTGCCCCGACCACGTTGTCCCAGCCTGTCACAGAAAGACAAGTTACCGGAATCGCCCCGGGCTAACCGGTCCGGTGGCGGAAGGGCAGCCGGGCGGCGGGTGCCGGGGTGCCGGCAGGCGGCGGACGGGAGTGTCGGACGGTGGGGGCACACTGGGGAGGTGGCAGCAGACGGGCCGGTGAGCAGCGCCGCGGCGCTTGACGGGTTCTCGACCGCGACGCGGGCGTGGTTCGAGGGCGCGTTCGCCGTGCCCACGCAGGCGCAGGCGCAGGCCTGGCGGGCCATCGGCAAGGGCGACGACACCCTGGTCATCGCGCCGACCGGGTCGGGGAAGACCCTCGCCGCGTTCCTGTGGGCCCTGGACCGGCTGGCGTCAACGCCCGCCCCGGCCGACCGGAAGCGGCGGACCCGGGTGCTGTACGTCTCGCCGCTGAAGGCGCTGGCCGTGGACATCGAGCGGAACCTGCGCTCGCCGCTCACCGGGATCAGGCAGGCCGCGCGGCGGCTCGGGCTGCCCGAGCCGGACATCCAGGTCGCGGTGCGGACCGGCGACACCGCGGCCGAGGACCGGCGCAAGCTCGTGACGCGGCCGCCGGACATCCTCATCACCACCCCGGAGTCGCTGTTCCTGCTGCTGACCTCGCAGGCGCGGGAGACGCTGCGCGGGGTGGACACGGTCATCGTGGACGAGATCCACGCCGTCGCGGGGACCAAGCGGGGGGCGCACCTCGCGCTGTCGCTTGAGCGGCTCGACGCGCTGCGCGGGATCTGCGCGGACAGGGTCACTGCGGACAGGGTCACCGCTAACAGAGCCCAGCGGGTGGGGCTGTCGGCGACCGTGCGCCCCCCGTCGGAGGTCGCGTCGTTCCTCGGCGGGGCGCGGCCGGTCACGGTGGTACAGCCGGCCAGTACGAAGGTGATCGAGCTTGAGGTCGTCGTGCCCGTCGAGGACCTCAGGGACCTGTCGGACATGCCGCCGCGGGCGGACGCGGGCGGCGCTGACGGCGGAGGCGGCGGAGGCGGCGGAGGCGGCGCTGACGGCGCGGCGCC
>DAHWEX010000563.1 GCA_027326205.1 Actinomycetota bacterium | reverse complement strand
CCTAGCACTCATGGCGGAGGCGCGCTGCGATTGCCGGGGCTGCCTCGCGCAGCCACGCCTCGGCGCGCGGCAGCTCGTCCTTCGCGCCGTCCTCCCACAGCTTGCGGAACACCGGGTCCAACTCGGCCGACGCGCGGGAATTCTCCAGATAACGGCGCGCCATGTCGACGGCGAACGGCGCGAACTCCGCGCGCTGCACCGCCGTCATGCCATACGCATCGGCGAACACGGCGACCCGGTGCGGGACGTCAAGGCCCGCGAAGGCGGGCGCCCGGTCCCGCGGGTCACGCAGCGGCGCCCAGTACCACACGGCGTTCGCGATGTCGTAGAGCCGGGTGGTCGGCTTGGCCAGGTCGAAGTCGATCAGCGCGACGGGCAGCCCGTCGCGGAAGACCACGTTGCCCGGGTAGTAGTCGCGGTGGCTGACTAGCTCGGCCTGTTCGGTGACCTGCCCGGCGCTGGCTGGCGTCCCGCCCCACACGGCGCCGGGCGGCGGCGCCCACCCGGCCGACGCGTCGTGCAGTGCGCGGACCAGCCGGGCCAGGGCGACGAGCACCTCCTCGCCGGCCGTCTCCGGGGGCAGCGGGTTGCGCGGCACCTCTCCGGGGACGAACGACAGCACCTCGCGCCCCTGCTCGTCGATGCCGAGCGGAAGCGGCGCCCCGGCGAACCCGGCATCGCGCAGGTGAGCGAGGTATGCCTGCACGGTCAGGCTGAACGGCCGCAGCGGCCGGCGCACCGTGTCCCCGATCCGCACGATTCCCTGGGTGACGCCATCCCCGGTCAGCGGCTCGCCTTCGCTCACCGCAGCAGCCTAGCCTCAACCCCGCGCCAGCTCGCGGCACCAGCCGGCCAGGCACAGGCCGCGATCACCTCCCGCGAGCACAACCAATGGCCACATCCCGCATCACACGAACGAAGCACGGGTTCCCTCGCCCAGGAGGAGTGCGCGGCGGTCGTCTTCGAGGCCTTTCTCGTTCTCCCCGGAGCCGGTGACGCCGGTAAGGTCGCCGGTTGTGATGCGCCAGGCGAAGTAGTCGGCCTGCACGGCCCAAGCGTGCGGTGCACGAGCGTCTCGCCGATCAGCCGCTGCTCGCCCTTGTCGTCGCCGGTGAGGGGGCTGCCTGGCACCCAGCTCAGCAGAGCCGCCCGGTCCCCGGAACCGGCGTCCGCGGTCACCGAGCCTGACAGGTCGGGCAGCGGCGCGCCGCTGGTTCACGCTGCGCCGCCCTGGCGAGCCTGACGGCATGTGGCTTGAGCAATTCACGATCATCGTCGATGACTACGACCGGGCGATCGAGTTCTTCACCGGCGCGCTGGGCTTCGAGCTGGCCGAGGACTCCCCGGCGCTGGCCACCCGGGGCGGCCGGCCCAAGCGGTGGGTGGTCGTCCGGCCGCCGGGCGCGCGCACCGGCGTGCTCCTGGCCAAGGCCGACGGCCCCAGGGAGGAGGCGGCCGTCGGCGGGCAGGCCGCCGGGCGCGTCGGGTTCTTCCTCCGGGTCGCCGACTTCGGCGCCGCGTTCGAGCGGATGACGGCGGCCGGGGTGGAGTTCACGGAAGCGCCCCGTACCGAGCCGTACGGGCGCGTGGCGGTGTTCCTCGACATCGCGGGCAACCGGTGGGACCTTCTCGGCCCCGACCCCAGGCGGGCCTGAGCCGGGGGTCGGGGGTCGGGGCGCTCCGCCGGGTTACCGCCCGGCCTGGTCCCGTGCGGCGGCCGCCGGGTGCGCCTCGGCGGCGGCGCGCAGCGCGCCCGGGCGCAGCGGCGTGCCGAGCAGCTGGCTGACCAGGGCCCGGTGGGACGCGTGCAGGGTGCGGACGGCGGCGGGGCTGATGCCCGGCTTGGCCGACGGGACACCGCCGCGGGCGCGGCCGGGCTTGGTGGGGATCCACAGGTGACCCGGGTCGCTGCCCTCGAGCTCGGCGACGATGGAGGCGCGGGCGGCGAGCCAGCGGGTGAGGATGTGCACGGTCGCCCGGGTGAGCGGGAAGGACTCCGCGCCGACGACGGCGCGCGGCTCGGCCCCGTCCAGGTGCAGGGCGCTGACGTTGAGGTCCGCGAGCTCGGGCACGCCGCGCCCGGTGTCGGCCACCAGCGCGGCGACCGCGGCGGTGCGCAGCGCGGTCATCGCGTTGGCGTGGATCGGCCGCTTCACGGTGAGGTCGTGCAGCAGCGCCTCGGTGTCACCCGGGGTGAGCTGGTAGCCGCGGGCGGGCGGCTGCCGGTCCAGGCGCGCGGGCTCGCCGAGGAACTCCGCGAACGCGTTCACCGAGTCGATCCGCACCCGCATCGAGTTCGGGTAGGCGGCCGCCTCCGGGCCGCGGCTCGTGTTCCTGGTCCGGGTCCTGCCCGCCGCCGCGTCCGCCAGCCACGCGGCCGCCCGGGCGCCGTCCATCAGCTCGCCCGCCGTCAGCGGCGGGGCATCGGGAGACCCGGCTTCCCCCGTCGCGGCGTCTTCCTCGTCTCCGTCACCGTCGTCACCGGGGGCGGCCGCCTGCTGGGCGTGCCGCAGGTACTCGGTGAGGTACGTCTTGCGGATCCGGCGGGTCGTCGCCGACAGGCCGCGGTCGGCCAGGTGCCGCAGGAAGGCGTCGATGGCGTCGCGCGCCGGGGTGCTCGCGTCTGGGACTGACATGCGGCGAGCCTACTACCTCTGACGGATAACAGCAAGAAATATGCAGGGAAACGCTTCCGGGCGTCGCTGAGGGGGTTGACTGACGGTTGTTCGCGTGGTGCGCTTCTTGCTGTTATCAAGATGACGGCTGGCGGGTCGCGCAGCACGGGCGCGTTCGGGATAATCGTTGACGTGCGCACCTACCGGCAGCCCGGCACCGTCGTCACCGAGCACCACGTCAGCGTCCCGCTCGACCACGGCCGGCCGGACGGGGAACGGATCACCGTGTTCGCCCGCGAGGTCACGGCGACCAGGCCGGGTGCGCAGGCACTCCCCTGGCTCGTGTTCCTGCAGGGCGGCCCGGGGTTCGCGGCGAGGCGGCCCGTCGGGCGCTCCACCTGGCTGGACCGGGCGCTGGACGACTACCGGGTGCTGCTGCTCGACCAGCGCGGCACCGGGCGGTCCGCGCCGGCCACCGCCCGCTCCCTGGCCCGCCTCGGCTCCCCGGCAGCGCAGGCGGAGTACCTCGCGCGCTTCCGCGCCGACTCCATCGTCCTGGACTGCGAGCTGGTCCGCCGGCAGGTGTGCGGGCCCGGCGAGCCGTGGACGGTGCTCGGCCAGTCGTTCGGCGGCTTCTGCGCCGTCACCTACCTGTCCTTCGCGCCGCACGGACTGCGCGGCGCGCTGATCACCGGGGGGCTGCCCGGCCTGGACGCCCGCGCGCAGGACGTCTACCGGCACACCTACGCCATCGTCGCCGCCCGCAACGCCGCCCACTACGAGCGCTACCCCAGCGACGTCGCCGCGGCCCGGGAGGTCGCCGGGCACCTCGCCGCCCGCGACGTGCGGCTGCCCGACGGGTCGCGGCTCACCGTCGAGCGGTTCCAGGCGGTCGGCGGGATGCTCGGCACCGCCGCGGGCACCCACGAACTGCACTACCTCCTGGAAGACCCCTGGGACGGCGACGGCGGCCTGTCGGACCGCTTCCTCGCCGAGGTCGCCGAGCGCACCGGGTTCGCCCGCGCCCCCCTGTACGCGGTGCTGCACGAGGCCTGCTACGCCCAGGGGGCCGCGACCCGGTGGGCGGCGCAGCGGGTCCGCGCCGAGTTCCCCGCGTTCAACCCGGCCGCCGCCACCGACGGGGACGGGCCGCTGTACTTCACCGGCGAGATGGTCTACCCGTGGATGCTCGACCTGGACCCTGCGCTGTTCCCGCTGCGGGAGGCCGCCCGCCTGCTCGCGGAACGGGACGGCTGGCCGCCGCTGTACGACCCGGCCAGGCTCGCCGCCAACGCGGTGCCGGCCGCCGCTGCCGTCTACCACGACGACCTGTACGTGCCCGCGCCCCTGTCGCTGCGCACCGCCGCGGCGATCCGCGGGCTGCGCGCCTGGGTCACCAACGAGTGGGAGCACGAGGGCCTGTGGGCCAGCGGCGGCAAGGTGCTGAGCCGGCTGATCGCGATGAGCAAGGGCGAGGTCTGAGCCGCTGCTTCTTGCTGTTATCTCTTGACTGCCGGGGCAGCCGGGCCGGACGGGCGGTGAGCGGGCTAACGGCACGGGACGGCGGCCAGTTCAGCCTCCGGGATGCCGAAGGTGCTGATGATCCCCGCTTTCCCGTCGCTGGTAAGGGTGATGGCCCGCTGCCCGGCGTCCGGCCTGGTGATCCACCCCTGCCGGAACATGCGCCCGGCCAGGGCGGCGCCCAGGGCGCCGGCCAGGTGATGCCTGCGGGCTGTCCAGTCGACGCAGCCGCGGGCTAGCTGCCTCCGGCCCGCTACCGCGCCCGTCGTGATGCCGAGGGGCCGCCGGGAGTCCCAAGCCCCGGAATCCACGACAAGCCGCCCGGCTGGTGACGGCTTCCCGGCGTGTCGCGGCTGGCGCGGCTGGTCGCGCGGGTCCGCGACGACACGACGCGTCGGCTGTGGGCCGAGCTGGAGAAGCTGCTGACGCCGGCCCAGCGGCGGATCCTGGACGGGCTGCTGGAGGTCCCGCCGGGGATGCGCGTATCGGACCTGGAGCGGTGGCGCAAGGGGCCGCCGCCACGCGGCAGCGGGCCGGCGATTATCGCGGCGCTGGACCAGGCGGCGGAGATCCAGTCGATCGGGCTGGCCGGCCTGGGGGCTGAGTCGGCCGTGCCGCCGCGGCGGCTGGGCGACCTGGCCAGGTACGGGATGACCGCGGACGCCTGGCTGATCCGCCGTCACCCCGGCGGCCGGCGGCTCGCCACGCTGCTGGCCACGGCCCGTTACCTGGAGGCCAAGTCGGTCGACGACGCGCTGGAGCTGCTGGACCTGCTGATGTCAGCCGAGCTGATCGGCAGGGCCGATGGCAGGGTAGGCTTTATAAAATGTAATGTAAATACATCTTTGAGCCGCGACCACCGCCTCCCGGCGCATCGATCTACG